>JACRMS010000028.1 GCA_016214845.1 Nitrospirota bacterium
TGTGCAGTCATTGTCTATGCCGTCACATACTTCGGGATTGCCGGGGAAACGCGCCGCGTTGTTGTCATCGCAGTCTCCAGCACACCATAATACTCCGTCATGGTCCGCGTCCTTGTCAGTGCTGAAGTCCAGCCTGCCGTCGCAGTTGTTGTCCTTGCCGTCGCATATCTTCGGCGCTCCGGGATAGACTTTGTTGTCGTTGTCGTTACAGTCCGTTATAGCACCTTTTGGACATGATGCGTCTCCAGGGCTGCCGTAACCGTCTCCGTCCACATCAGTACAGGCCGCGTAAACTGGCGCGGCAGCGAGGCTGAGTACAAACAAGAAAAACAAGACCACAAGAAAAAAACGATGCTTCAACATAATACCCTCCCTCTTTTTTTAAGATATTTAATTTTTATAAAACTTTTGTCTTGAGATCTGATTGGTCCCCCGCGTTAAAGAAAAAAAGGGTCCCATTTTTTACAAGATCTCCCGCATACTTGCCTGTTTGAGCAAATATGCAATTATTGTGCCGAATAAAAATTTACTTAGAATTATAGAGTTACTGTTTTAGAAAGAGAAAACGATATGCCATAGTGACAAGAAAAGTGCCAGGTTGGCATAAAATGAAATTCAAAAATAATTGATTCGCACACAGTCATCCTCATTCCCTTCCTTATCGAAGCGCAGGTTTTCACTGTTAACAACTTTAGCTCATTCTCCTGATTTGTCAATATGCAGTTATATGCTATTAAAAATTATTAATGGATTTTGATGTGTGAATGGAAGAATGTATAAATTTTGGTTAATATATTGCCCATGATCATCGGCGTACCAAAAGAAATAAAAGAACATGAGTACAGGGTCGCAATTACTCCGTCCGGGGCCGGTGAACTTGCCGAAGCCGGTCACAAAATCATAGTTGAAACATCAGCGGGCGCTGGAAGCGGTTTTGCCGACGAGGATTACCTGCGGGCTGGCGCGCAAGTTTTCGAAAGAGATATAATATTCCCTGATTCCGATCTGATTGTAAAAGTTAAAGAACCTCTGCCTTCCGAATACAATCTGCTCCGAGAAGGACAGGCCTTATTCACATACCTCCATCTTGCCTCTAACCCGGGGCTTGTGAGTGTCCTGATGAAAAAGAAGATTGCCGCCTTTGCTTATGAAACGCTCGAGGCAAACAGCGCCCTGCCCCTTCTCAGGCCGATGAGCGAGATCGCCGGAAAGATGGCTCCTGTTATCGCCGCATACTACCTTCAAAAAATTCACGGCGGCGAAGGTCTGCTTTTTACGGGTGTGGAAGGTGTCCCTGCCGCAAATGTCCTTATTCTTGGCGCAGGGGTTGTCGGGGTGAGCGCATTGAAGGTTGCTTACGGCATGGGGGCCAATGTAACCGTAATAAATAAGGGCGCTGACAAACTGCGCCAGATAGACGAAATGTATTCCGGCAATGTAAAAACTCTGATGTCAACAAGTGACAATATCGAGGCGGAGGCGGTCAAGGCTGATGTGCTTATCGGGGCTGTCTACGTCACAGGGGCAAAGACGCCGAAACTCGTCTCAAGAGAACTTGTTGCAAGGATGAAAAAAGGCGCGGTCATTGTTGACGTCTCGGTCGATCAGGGCGGATGCGTAGAGACAACAAGGCCGACAACGCACAACAACCCCATATATTCGGTTGACGGTGTCATTCACTACACTGTCGCAAACATGCCTGGAGCATATCCGAGGACATCCACCCTGGCGCTCACAAGTAAGACGATTGAGTACATTAAACTCCTCGCAAAGGACGGCGTTGAAGCTTCTGCAAAAGAAGAGCATCCCTTAAGAAGCGCACTGAATACTTATAACGGCAATATCATGAATAAGGCAGTTGCCGGGTCAATATGAAAAACATCTTCCCGTCATTGCTGGCAAAGCGAAACAATCTCTTTTGGGGACCGCTAATAATTTTCTCAATAATCCTTTTTTGTAATGTTGCCAACGCCGGCACCGGGATCGGGACCCACGCCGGATACGGCGCGATCAAATACGAGGAAGAAACTTCCTCCCCTGGCGCTGACCATGAATCCACATCAACGCTTAGTACAATCCTCTTCGGAGTATCAGGAGAATATTCTTTTTCGAAACAGGCAAACTTTTTTACCGGTCTTACTACCGACTGGGCGATTGGGCTTACTGATGATGAAACACATAAAGAAAACGGGGCGAAATTTCAAACAAACGATTTAAATATCTTCGGACAGTTTTATGACATACGGTTTGGTTATAAAAATGGTGTGGGAAACCTTTATTACAGGATGTATGTCTCAGGCGGATGGGACGGGATGCGGCTTAAAAGAAGCAGCGTCGTTGAACAGGACATTGAAAAACCCGGCACAACTTCTCAGGACATCAGCCTCTGGCGCACAGGCGGTGGCTTCGGCATGGGATATAAATTCGGCGATTGGGCTCTTGACGGTAGGGCGGCTTATGCTTACTACCCGAAGGGCACAGTAAAAAAGAAAAACTCCTCTGAGATCAAATTCGATACAAACGGGACCTGCCTTGACCTCGGCGCAGGGTTGGCCAATGAAATTACGCGGAATGTAAATTTTTATTTCGGCGGCAGTTACACACTCATCAAACTGGATGGAGTTGTAAAACACGGGGAGGTTCTGCCCGACAGCAAAACACAGATCATAGTCGGCGTCGCCAACCTGACGTATGCGTTTTGATCACTCTATCTCTGACCGCGCTCCGAATTTATAGAGTATATTGGCCATCAAACAAAATCCCGTGAACGCGAATATCAGCAGGTTCACTCCCACAAGCCCTGTCAGTATCAGCCACCACTTGCTGACAACAGCGGCGAGTATCGTCCCGGTGAGGGAGAATATTCCCGCCAGCAGCCAGATCAATCTTTCCAGATACCATTTGTCTGTTCTTGCGATATACATTGTTTACGCCTCCATTTTTTCAAAGGCGAGGCAGCGCCTCGCCCTACAATTTAAAAGGACGGGTTTACCCCGCCCCGAACCCTTTTTTTGTATTCATAGTACAGCACAGGCACAAGTGTCCTTGAAAGCAGAGTTGACGCCACTTCACCGGCCATCAGGGCGATTGCCATTCCCTGAAAGATGGGGTCAAAGAGTATGACCGACGATCCCACGACTACGGCTGCTGCTGTAAGAAGCATCGGCCTGAACCTTATTATTCCCGCCTGCACCACCGCTTCCTCAAGAGGCATTCCCTCACCGAGTTTCAGCTCGATGAAATCCACCAGTATGATGGAATTCCTCACGACTATTCCGGCCCCCGCGATAAACCCTATCATAGACGTAGCGGTGAAAAACGCGCCCATAAGCGCATGGCCCGGCAGAATGCCGACCAGGGAAAGAGGGATCGGCGCCATGATCACAAGCGGCGTAATAAAAGACCTGAACCAGCCGACCACCATTACGTAAATAAGGACCATCACAGCTGCAAAGGCAATCCCCAGGTCCCTGAAGACTTCATATGTGATATGCCATTCGCCGTCCCATTTCATCGAGTATTTATCTTCAAGCTCCGGCTGCGTTGTGCTGTGCTGCTTTAATTCATAGCCTTCAGGGAGTTTAATTTTCTGCACCTCCTGCTTCATCTTCATGATTGCGTACACCGGGCTTTCCGCTGTGCCCGCAACCTCGCCTGTCACGTAAACGACCTGCTTCAGATTCTTCCTGTATATGGTTTTGTCCTCGATGCCCTGCTGGACCCTAACAAGTTCGGAAAGGGCGACAGGCGCTCCTGATGACGACAAAAGCGTTGTCCCCTTTAGGTCCTCAATGCTCGACCGTTCGGCTAAAGGCGTCCTGATAAATATCTCAACCGGCTCCTTTGCATTTTCAATGTGCAGCAGCCCGGCGGACATTCCGGAAAGCGACATCCTGAGTGTTTGGGCAACAGCGTCTGTGCTAATGCCGTGGTAGGCGGCCTTCTCCTTGTCAACAATGAACGTGTCTTTCCTCTGGTCATCCTCAACATACCAGTCTACGTCCACTACACCGTCTGTTTTCTCAAAGACATTTTTTATCTCTTTGGCAATTTCGACCTGCCTTTTATAATCCGGTCCGTAGACCTCGGCAACCAGCGTGCTCAATACCGGCGGGCCGGGCGGGACTTCTTCCACTTTTATATTGGCGTTGTACCTAACGCCGATCTTCTGTATCTCGGGCCGCAGCCTTTTTGCGATGTCATGGCTCTGCGATTTTCTTTTACCTTTGGCGACAAAGTTTACCTGTATGTCCGCGACGTTGCTGCCGGAGCGGAGAAAATAGTGCCGCACAAGGCCGTTGAAATTAAACGGCGCAGACGTCCCGATGTAGGTCTGATAATTTGTGACCTCAGGGACTTTTTTCAGGTATTCTCCGACCTCTCTTGATACAAGCGCGGTCTGTTCAAGTGTGGTGCCTTCCTGCATGTCAATGATCACCTGAAGCTCGCTCTTGTTATCAAAGGGCAGCATCTTGACCGTGACCAGTTTCAACGGCACTAACATTATTGCGCCGCCGAAGAGAAGAAATACCACAATGAAGGCGATGACCTTTTTGGTATTGCTTTCGAGAAGCCCACGCAGGTTTTTTTCATAAAGATGATTAAGCATTGCAAATATTTTGTGCTCTTTTTCGTCCGCGTCAGAGCCCTGTTTTGTTTTCTTTAATACGATAAAACTCAGCCACGGGCTGATGATGAACGCAATCAAAAGGGAAATCAGCATCGCGGCGGACGCGCCGATGGGGATCGGACGCATGTACGGCCCCATTAATCCGGACACAAACGCCATAGGCAAAAGCGCGGCGATGACCGTGAAGGTCGCAAGTATTGTCGGGTTCCCAACTTCATCAACTGCCTGCACCGCTGTTTCGGGAGAGACGCCTTTCAGCCTGAAATGCCTGTGGATGTTTTCCACAACGACTATCGCGTCATCAACTAAAATACCAATGGAGAAGATGAGCGCGAAGAGCGTCACCCTGTTAAGCGTGTATCCGTACATGTAGTTAACAAGGATTGTCAGCGCGAGTGTAACAGGCACAGCCACGGCTACGATAGCTGATTCACGCAGACCCAATGCGATAGCGATCAGGATAGTAACGGAAATTGCGGCGATAAGCATGTGCTCAAGGAGCTCATCGGATTTGTCCTTTGCCGTGTCCCCGTAATTTCTCGTGGTCGTCACTTCTATTCCGCCGGGAATTATGACACCCTTCAGCGCCTCTGTCTTTTCAAGCAGTCTCTCAGATATGTGTGTTGCATTCGTGCCCTTCTTCTTGGCGACTGAAATGGTAACGGCATCGTATTGTCCCGTAAGGGCGGGTTTCAAACCCGCCCCTGCATTATCCGCAGCCTGACCAAAACCCATAAGTACATAATTCGCCGGTTCCTCAGGCCCGTCTTTTATCTCCGCAACGTTCTTCAGATACACGGGCCTTCCGCTATAAACTCCAACCACAACATTGCCCACATCTTCCGCAGTCTGAAGCAGACCGCCTGCTTCTATAACAACCTCTTCATTTTTATTCTGGAACTTCCCGGAACTGAGCGAGGCATTCGCACCCTGAAGCATTTGCAGTATCTTTAATGAAGAAACATTGTATGCCTTTAAGCGCGACGTGTCGGGTATTACCCTCAACTGTCTTTTCTGCCCCCCGATGACCTTTACCTCGGAGACCTCCGCGTCCTTTTTTAATTGGTCCGCAAGTTCATTGGCGACTTTTCGTAATTGATAACCGTCGTAGCGTTCACTCCAGAGTGTAAGCGTCAGGATAGGCACATCATCAATGGACCTGGGCTTAACAAGAGGCTGTGAAACACCTGGGGGTATCCTGTCATAATTGGACATCAACTGGTTGTAGAGCTTTACAAGGCTCTTCTCCATGTCCTCGCCGACATAAAATCTCACTATGGAAACAGCCGTGCCCGGCTTTGATATTGAATAAATATACTCGACGCCCTTTATCTCCCAGAGGAGCTTTTCCATCGGCTTTGCCACCTGGTCATTTACTTCTTGTGAAGAAGCGCCCGGATACTGAACAAACACATCCACCATGGGAACAATGATCTGCGGCTCTTCTTCCCTCGGCGTAATGACGACCGCGAATATCCCAAGCAGCAGCGCAGTGATGATTATCAAAGGCGTCAGCTTTGACTGTAAAAATGTCTTTGCTATCCGTCCCGCTATTCCTGTCCGTTCCATTTAGTAACCTTCATTAGTTTTTATTAAGACCAATCCACAGATTTCACAGATTGCGCAGTTTAATAAAAAATACTGCTACTTAACATCTGTGTAAATCTGCGTAATCTGCGGATGAAATTTTAGTTGCCTGCAACCTTTCCCCCGTCAACCGCCTTCTCAACCCCTTTCACGATTATCCTATCACCGGCATTGAGTCCCGAAAGTATCTCTGTTATTCCGTCTGCGCTCTTTCCTGTCTTTACAAGCCTGAATGTAATAATGCCGTCCTGATCTACCGCGTAGACTGCCTTCAATTCACCTCTTGATACAATCGCGCCTTCAGGAATGAACAACCCGGACTTTTTCCCGATCGTGAACTTCGCCCTTGCGTAGAAACCGCCCTGCAATGGTTTTGCACTTTCACTGATATCAATCTTGACAGTAAAGGTCCGCGTAAGCGGATCGATCTGCCGGACCACCTCGCCTACCCTGCCGCTTGTTTGTACACCGATAGCGTCAATTACGATATCGACAGGCGTGCCTGTATTTATGAAAGACAGCAGGCCCTCATCAACAGGGACTTCAACCCTGTACACGGGCTCTTCAATAATAAATAATGGAGCGCCCGGGGCGGTCATGCTGCCGGTATCGATCTTCTTCTCAGAAACAATTCCGTTAAGCGGGGACCTGATAACGGCGTAACCCTTAAACGCCTCTGCCTCGTTCAGCCCCGCCTCCGCGCGTTTCAACCCTTTCTGCGCCCTTTCATACTCAAGCGCCGCAATATCTTTCTTTGTCTTTATCTCGTCGAACTCCTGCCCGGAGATGGCCTTTTCATCAAAAAGTTTTTTGTAACGCTCAAAGGTTTTCTCCATCAGGTTTTTGTTCTCGCCCGCCATGCTGAGGCCTCTTTGTGCTTCCTCAAACGCCTCTTGCGCCGCCTGGACCCTGGCGCTGATATCAGGGGCTTTTATGACAAGAAGGACATCATCTTTTTTCACCCTGTCCCCTGGCTTCACCTTTATCTCTTTTACCTCGCCCATGATCTGCGCCGAAACGAGCGCGGTATTCCTTGACCTGAGCGTCCCGGACGTTTCGTAATAGTCATTTCTCTCGGACAATCTCACTTCCTCAATGCCGACTTCCTTGACAAGAGGTCTTTTTACTTCATTCTCGCCCGGCTTTATTTTTTCACCACAGGAAATTATGAATGCATTTATGATTATGATCCCGGCAATAACAATGAACTTCTTCATCAACAACCTCCTCTTCATCTTTATTCCAACCCCTAATCCCCAACCCCTAATCCCTTTAACAGCATCCCGCTCTGGTAATACAGGTCCACTATTGAATTAACGTACTCATTTTCAGCTTCCAGGTTTTTTGCCCTTGCGTTGTCGAGCATGACCTGAGTATCGAGCAAATCAACCACGGGAGCAAGCCCGTTCTCATACCTTGTCCTTACAAGCCTGAGGGCCTCCGCTGCGTCTTCGAGCGCGGCCTTTGAAAGAGAGAGCGTCTTACCCTTCTCCCTGATCCTTATGTAAGCCTCATTGACCCTGAACTGTATCTCCTGTCCCAATCCTGAAGCGCGCTGCTTCATCTCATTTGCATCAGCCTCCGCCTTTTTGACCTTGTGATACAAAGAGGCGTCAAAGAGGTTCCATCTGAGAAACGCCGTGAATACATAGCTCTCTCCTTCGGAGGCGAAAGGGCTTTTATGGTCATTCAGCAGGTAACTGCCTCCGATGCCGATCTCGGGGAGGAAGATCGCTTTTTCCATTTCTACATTTTTCATGGTGTTCTCGTATCTCAGATTAACGGCCTTCAGGTCTTCCCTCTGATTTGCGGCTTCAAGATAAACAGTCAGGTCATCCAAGACCAAAGATGGTTTCTCATCAACAATATCAACCGGACCGGCGCTGCCGGTAACTAATCCGAGCGTCCTCATTGCAATTTCAAGATTCCCCTCCGCCTTTGCCATCATAACTTCGGCGTTCTTTATTCCTGCATCCGCCCTAAGCACGTCTGAATACAGGCCGAGTCCTGTGTCGTATCTCAGAGAAGCAAGGCGCTTGTGTTCCTGCGCGTCATTCAACGCCGATTGCGATATCCTTAAATATTCCTTTGCCGTCTGGATCATAAGCGCGCTCCTTACAACATTACGCGCCACTTCACTTTTCGCCCTTTCAAACTCGGTCTTCTTAGCGTCCAGTTCTCTTTCCGAAAGGTTGATCCCATAGAAGATCCTTGGAACGAATACCGGCTGCTCGAAGCTGAATGAGGTCTGAAAGTCGGATATGTCATCAGGATGGTTAAGCGAGTCTATGGCAAAGTCCTGCTGGGTAAAACGCTCCTGGTTGAGCTTCGCCATAAAACCATAGGTCGGGTTGTCCGTCCGTGTAAACTTCTCCTCAATGCTTAGCTTTGGATAAAGGTGGCTCTTTGCCATATTTGAATCTTCCTTCTGAGACTGGACAGTCCAGTTGAAGGCCTTTAATTGCGGGTTGTTTTCAAGAGCAGCGCTTATGGCTTCCCTGAGTGTCAGTGTTTCAGCGGCTGACGCATTTACGCCACAGATTACACAGATTGCAAAAATAAGAAGTTGAGATGTTATGAAGTTATGAAATTGTGAAAAGTAATGTAAGGTTTTTTCTCTCATTTTCTTAACTTCCCCACTTCTCATTTTCTATCTCCCTTCATCTTTCGTTCCTTTAATTTCATGAATTCAGTCAGGGTCCTCATGTCGCACCTGCCTGCCTTCTTCTGAAACGCGGTGCATTCGGCAAGCGTTTGCAGGTCCTCTTTAAATCTTGTATCAGATTTCAGAAGAGTACGCAACAAAACAAGCACGGCAACTTTATCTTCCGCGATGTCGCTCCTGATACTGTAGAACCTGAGCTTGCCGTCCCTTCTCTCATCAAGAAAGCCGCCTTTATACAACAATGAGAGGTTCCTCGAAACAAGCGGCTGCGACGCCCCGATGATCCCCATGAGCTGGCACACGCTCAACTCCTTCCTGTCAAGAAGCATCAGTATGCGTACCCGCAGCTCATCGGTGAGAAGCTTAAAAACCTCAATCGTGTTTTTCATATCAACATATTAACATGTGTTTATATGTTTGTCAAGAAAAAATAGGCTGGGGAGAAAAGATGAGGTGTGATTCCTGAATCCGGAATGACAAAGCTGCTTTTACAACTTCATATTCTTATCAATCATCGGCTTGAAAGGCTTCGGCTCGTGGTTGATGAATTCGTTGAAGCCGTTAAGGAATTCAATCAACCGGTCCATATCAACTCTTCCGTCAATTAGCACCGGGTTGTGCCGGTGAGATGACAGGTATTGCATGTCTTCCCTGAGGGACGATGAACCTGCCAGACGCAGCATTTCGTATTTTTCAGACTCACTGATCAGCGCCATATTTCATCCTCAGTTCTCTTAACTGGTCACTTAGTCCGAAAAGTGAAAAGTATTCCTCAAGAAGGGACCAGTCAATGCTTGTTTTATTAAAGACAAGAAGAGCTTCTATGTCAGCCATATCGGAAGCTGTTCTGTCCTTGTTGTTGGCAATGGCCTGCACCTTGAAGCCTATCAGGTCTTCGACTTTCAACACTCTTACAGACAGGGTTTCGCCGAAATATTTTTTCTCTTCCGCCCTTTGAAGCATCTTTAATGAGGGCGACCTGAATGCATGGAGAAAATCCACTTCTCCGAATACCTTTACAGGTGAAAGATATTGCGAAACGTTCTCGCTTTTGTATCTGCATTCATATCCGAGTCCTTTCATGATGCCGTCAATCTTCTCCATGTCGTCACGCTGTACGAGAAAATCCATATCCACAGTACCTCTCGGTACTCCCCATGCCGCAAGAGCAAATCCACCCATTAGTGCATACTGAATATTCTGCTCCCTGAATAACGTAAGAAGTTTATCAAGAACAAGTTTAAAGTCCATGTGTTATGGAGAAATTATTACAAAGCGCAGAGGTGAAAGTAAAGATGTTTTTTTGCAGGAGTGATTTTTACGGATGAGATTTCGGACATATATGAATTTAGAGGCTTAACGAGAAGTTTTTACTGTGACGTAAGACTACAGAAAGTAATCGCACTTGTCCCAGGGCGGGTTTATGATCTCCAGTCCCATTTTAACCGCCAGGTTATGCGGAGGGGCTTTCCTCAGCCATTTAACTTTGCATTGCAGGTTCAGGGTCTCCCCTGAAACAGGCTGGAATGTCAATTCAAGTTCTGCGCCGGGTGGAATAGCTATCTCCGTTTCCGACGGGGAAATTATAATCCCTACGCCGCTTTCGGAAAGATCGTCTATTACCCCGTCATAGCTTTTGCCTTCATATATTATTTCAGCTTTATACCCGGCAACTATCCTTTTAAAAATTCTTTTTTCCATTTCAAGTTGATTATAGCAAATAGTAATTAATTTGTTGCCTTTATCCCAAGAAAAGTTATCAGCCACGAATTGACTCGAGTTGCCTCGAATTGTAAAAACTTGACCGGATTAATTTATTTGTGTTCATTCGTGCATATTCGTGGCAAAATTACTTACTCTCACAATTCATAAATTGTCTCATCCACTTTTGGAACTTGCCTTCTGCTTACCTTTTTCTCTCCCTCAATAAACGGTTCCTCTTTTTCCAGGATATCGCCCATCTCCGCCTCGATCTTTTCGGGATCTTCCCCCTGTTCCATACGGCGCAGGGCTTCTTCCATTCCCTGCCCCAGATTAATGCCTGTGGCCTCAGAAAGTTTTTTCATCAGCCTGGCTGCCTGCCGGGGATCGTCTTCGTTGATCTTGCCTGCCTCGCCGGCAAGCATGGACATCGCCTTTTCCATCTTTGCTTCATCTATTTGAGGCATGCCACCGGCAGCTTCCCCTTCGCCCTTCCCGCCTGAGACCGGGGAGAATATGGACATCTTGCGTTTCAGCTTCACTTCCTTGCAATGCGGACAGTCAGGGACCTTCTCTGTGTTGACGCTTCGGGAAAAGAAGTTGTAGATCGTGTTGCACCTTTCGCAGTAAAATTCATAAATGGGCATAGCGTCTCACCTCGCGTAATAACTTAGAATGCAAGTATTTTAGCAATTTTCAGGAAGACTGGCAAAGGGATTTATTAATTGACGCCGCGTATATTCCGTGATAGCATTTTTGCATAGTTAAAGAGGAGGACGATTATGAGAGTAAAGTGTGATACTTGCGGTGATGTCTTCGAGGAGAGTGTACATAACTTCGTCGGAATGACGTGCACGAGGAAAGACTGCGGAGGGACACTGCATTTGATCCATTCCTTATTAAAGTGCACAAAATGCGGCAATGCTTACGGCAGTCCGCCGCTGAATTGCGGGGACCTGTGTCAGGCGCCATTGGAAGGATCGACCAAGGGTTCAGTATACGCAAAATGCCTGGGGACATTACGTTACACTCCGGCTTAGAAAAGTTGATGGGAAAGATGGTGCCGAAGGCGGGACTCGAACCCGCATGGATTGCTCCACACGCCCCTCAAACGTGCGTGTCTACCAATTCCACCACTTCGGCATATCTGAGATTATTTGCGACTGTAATTATAAAACAGAAGGCGGTTTCAATACAACCCTTGCGCTTTCACTTACAAGCCGCTTAAGAATGAAGGAGAGACTGGATATAGTTTATGAAATCCACAGGGGGATTGATCAGCTCAATTCCCATGCCGATCTGGGCCCCGTTGTTAACTCCCTGCATGGCCTTTAAATTCCTTACAACCCTGCCTTTAATGAACAGCGCGTCGGAGTTCGGAAGATGCAGTTTTATGTCTATGGGGCTTCCGGCGTCAATACCCTTACTAGTTGTGATGAACAATCCGTTCTCGGACAGGTCATTTGTGATAGCAGTATTTTCAGCGGTCGAATGGAACTTCACTTCCAGGCGCTTCGGCACCCTTACAGCTTTTCTTTTATCGTTATTAACCATAGTCAAAGATACTGGAAACAGGACACATTAGTCAAGACAATTCTTAGACCGGAGCAGGCTGTCAGCCTGCGATTGAAGACCTCACAAGGTTAAGCAGAAAAGACGGGAAAACACCGAGGATTATGACCATGGCGGTTGTGACCGCAAGAGCGAAATTCAATGAAGAAGATGAGGTGAGGACCACTTCCTCTTTCGGGTCTTTCATGTACATGTACATGACAATCCTTAAATAGAAGAATGCGGAAATGACGCTGAATATGACCGCTATTATGGCAAGATACGTATGCCCTGAATTGACCGCCTCCATGATGACGTAGAATTTCCCGATAAACCCGGCGGTCGGAGGAATGCCGGTGAGGGAAAACATAAATACGAGCATCAATGCGGATGTTACGGGATGCTTCCTGGCAAGCCCCATGTAGTCCTCAAGGTTTTCGCCCTGAAAGCCCTCACGCCTCAACGAGATCACCACGGCAAAGGCGCCTACATTCATGAACATATATATCATCAGGTAATTAACTGTACTCGTAAGCCCGTCGGTTGTGCCCGCGATTATGCCGAGGAGCATGTATCCGGCGTGCGCGATGGAGCTGTAGGCAAGCATCCTTTTAATGTTCGTCTGCGCAAGTGCGATTATGCTTCCGACAGCTATTGTAATAACGGCGACAGGTATCAGTACGCTGTTCCACTGGAGCTGCATTGCGCCAAAGGACTCAAACAACACCCTGCCCATTACCGCAAATCCCGCGGCCTTGGGCCCCACGGACATAAAAGCGGTTATCGAGGTCGGAGCGCCTTCATATACGTCGGGCGCCCACATGTGAAAAGGGGCCAGGGCGATCTTGAACCCGAAGGCCACTATCATGAATATCATCCCAAGAAACACGATCGGGTTGTCAACGATGTTCAATGACTGAAGCGCAACCGCTATCTCTTTTATATTGGTAGTCCCTGTCATTCCGTAGGTGAGTGAAATGCCGTAAAGCAAAAACGCAGAGGAAAAAGCGCCTAAAAAGAAATATTTAAGGGCCGCCTCATTTGAGCGGGGCTGCTTCCTGATAAGGCCTGCCAGGATGTAAGTGGAAAGCGCCATCAGTTCGAGTCCGAGGTAGAGGATTATCAGATCAGCGGCTGAGGCCATGAACATCATGCCGGTAGTGGCAAAAAGGATCAAGGCGTAATATTCTCCGAAGGACGACTTTTCTATTGTCATGTATTTAAGCGAGATACAGATCGTCAGGATGATGTTGATATAGAAAATCAGCTTGAAGAAATTGGAGTATCCGTCCAGCACGAACATGCCGGCAAATACGTTTTGGGGCTGGTTAAAAACATACAGTTTATATGTGGCATATAAAGCAACAAGCGTCCCGGCAATGCCGACAACCGCAATGACTTCCTTTTTCTTGACAACAAGGTCTAATAAAAGCAGTATCAACGCCACGCATACGAGCGTAAGCTCAGGCATGATCATAGTCATTTCAAACAAGTAGTTCGCCATGTCCATCAGAAAATCTCCATAAGATGTTTTGCTATCAGGCCTTCGCCTGCAAAAGCGTGCGTGTTTATATGTTTAAGTAAATTCTCCACTGTAGGGTGCATATAGCTCAGAAACACCTCCGGATAAAATCCGATCACGAAGATAAGCGCGAACAAAGGGGCCAGTGTAATCACTTCCCTCAGGTCTAAATCCCACAGAGGATGATGGCCCGGTCCCCAGTTGGGGTTCGGGGTTTCAAAGAAGACCCTTTGATAAAGCCACAACATGTAGCCCGCGCCCAAGATAACGCCTGTTGCCGCGAGCACGCCGAATAATTTCTGCGCCTTGAACGCCCCGAACAGGATCAGGAACTCGCCGATGAACCCGTTCGTGCCCGGCAGCCCTATTGAAGCAAAGGTAAGAATTATGAAGAGGCCCGCGTACCACGGGACTAGAGTGGCGAACCCGCCGTAATCAGCGATCACCCTCGTGTGGGTTCTCTCATAAATAATTCCTATCATTAAAAACAGCGCGCCTGTGATGATGCCGTGGTTGAGCATCTGCAGTATCCCGCCTTCCATCCCCTGTGAATTCAGGGCGAATATACCGAGCGTAACATAACCCATATGGCTGACACTGGAATACGCGATAAGGCGTTTCAGGTCTTTCTGTGCGAGGCAGACCAGCGCGCCGTACACAATTCCGGTAACGGACAATATAAGCATCGGCGTCATAAAAAATCTTACCGCGTCAGGGAACATCGGCATGGAGAACCTTAAAAATCCATAAGCCCCCATCTTGATCAAAACTCCGGCAAGAATAACGCTGCCCGCAGTCGGCGCTTCCGTGTGAGCGTCAGGCAGCCACGTATGAACAGGGAACATCGGGACCTTTACGGCAAAAGCCGCAAAGAACGCGAGGAACAGCCAGAACTGAAGCTTCACGGGATAGTGGACTGTGCCCAGCGTTAAGATGTCCAACGTATTTCCGCCCGCGAAATACAGCACTATGATACCGACCAGCATGAGCACGCTTCCCACGAGAGTGTAAAGAAAGAACTTTATCGCAGCGTAGACCCTGTTCGGCCCTCCCCACACGCCTATTAAAAGGAACATGGGAATAAGCATCGCCTCCCAGAAGATGTAGAAGAGAAAGAAATCCAGGGAGACGAACACACCTGTCATCGCGGCTTCCACAATGAGAATGGCTATGTGAAATTCCTTTGCCTTGTTCTCTATCGCCTTCCACGAGACAAGGACGCAGAGGATACTAAGTAATGTCGTCAGAAAGACGAACAGGACGCTGATACCGTCAACGCCGATAAAATAATTTATGCTCCACGAAGGTATCCACTGGTGCCTCTCCACAAACTGCATCTTGTAAGTTGTCTTGTCAAAGTTGGTCAAAAGGGGCAGTGAAATTACAAAAGTGGCCATTGTCACAAGGAGTGTGGTCCACCTTATCATGGCGGTGTTTCTCATAAAGAGCAGAAGCAGTGCGCCTAACACAGGCAGGAACACCGTGTAACTCAGTACCGGATAATTCAGTTGATTAAGAATCACATTTTCCATTCAATTACCTCAAAAGACCACATCCGCAGATTTCGCAGATTGGCTCAGATTTAATAAAGTAAGTTTGTCTTCTACTCTGTGTTATCTGTGAAATCTGTGGATAAAATTTATTCTTCATTCTCTGTGTCCTCTGTGGTTAATTATCATTTCAAGAAAATCACATACCCGATTATGCACAGCGCGCCAAGCGCCATCACAAGCCCGTAATTGGACAGCATGCCTGTCTGTATCTCCCGGAACTTTTTACTGAACGCGCCGACAAGGTTTGGCACACCGTTGACAATACCCTCTATTATCTTTACATCAAAGAAACCTAAAACAACCTTGTCCGACATTTTAAGAGTAGGCTTTACAAAAGCCTTGTCATATATTTCATCTACGTAATATTTATTGAAGAGCAGATTATATAAGGGCGTAAATTTTGAGACCGCTTCAAGCGGCAGGTCCGGTTTCTTCACATACATTATGTAAGCGGCATACCATCCCCCTGCCGCAACCAGGACAGAGGTCATCATGACCATGATCTCTTCAAGGTGCGAGCCTTCGCCGTGGGGATGCCCGAGCACCGGTCCAAGAAACTCGCCGATCTTGTCGCCGTGTTCCAAAATAAGCGGAGGGATGCCTGCATACCCGGCGAATACCGCCCCAAAAGCAAGGAACATCAAAGGAACAGTTATCACCTTTGGTGATTCATGCAGGTGGTGCTCCTGTTCATGCGTGCCCCGGAACTTTCCGTGAAATGTAAGAAATATCAGACGCCATGAATAGAAGGCGGTCATCAATGCCACGATCGTCCCTAACAGCCAGAGGACCTTTCCAAGCTCTCCGCTTGAATAGGCGCGCCACAGGATCTCGTCCTTACTGAAAAATCCGGACAATCCCGGTATACCCGTGATGCTCAATGTGGCTATAACGAATACGGCGTAAGTGACTGGCATGTACTTTTTCAGCCCGCCCATCTTCTGCATGTTCTGTTCATTACCAAGCGCGTGAATGACGCTTCCTGAACCGAGGAAGAGAAGCGCCTTGAAATACGCGTGCGTGTAGAGATGAAATATCCCGGCGGAATAAGCGCCCACGCCGAGGGCCAGGAACATATAGCCTAACTGGCTTACCGTTGAATAAGCGATGACGCGCTTTATGTCATTTTGCACAAGGCCGATAGAGGCCGCGAATATTGAAGTCACACCGCCTACTATCGCCACAGTGTTCATTGCCGTGTGTGAAAGGCTGAAGAGCGGGTTGCAGCGCGCCACTAAAAATACGCCCGCCGTGACCATTGTCGCAGCGTGTATCAACGCGGAGACAGGCGTGGGGCCTTCCATCGCGTCAGGCAGCCAGACGTGAAGCGGCATCTGCGCGGATTTTCCGACAGCGCCGCAGAAAAGCAGGAGGCATATTAATGTTATAAGATCAACGTCGCTGCCGAAGATATTTATTGTCTGCCCCGCAATGCTGCCCGCATCGCTGAAGACCTGTGTGTACTCAAGGCTCCCGTATGTAAGGAAGACGAGTATCACGCCAAGCCCGAACCCGAAGTCTCCGAACCTGTTTACGATGAACGCCTTTTTGCCCGCGTTGGCAGCGGACTTTTTCTCATACCAGAAGCCTATCAGGAAATACGAACACAGTCCGACCGCCTCCCACCCGAAATAAAGGAGCAGGAAATTGTTCGCCATAACAAGTATGAGCATGGAGAAGACGAACAGGCTCAAGTACGAGAAGAAACGGTAATATCCTTTGTCGCCGTGCATGTAGCCGATGGAATAAATAAAGATCAAAGTGCTGATCGACGTGACGACAATAAGCATTATCGCCGTCAGTTGATCGATGAGAAAGCCGATTGTCACAGTGAAAGTGCCTGATACTATCCAGTTGTAAATATTTATATTGATAACATTCCCGGAAGCCACATCCATAAAGGCACTGAGCGCGAGGATAAAGGAAGCCGCAACAGTCGGCACCGCGATCCAGTGCGCCTTGTCTTTGATGAAGTTTCTGCCAAACAGGATATTGATAATGAACGCGATCAACGGCAGTAACGGTATCAGTATATATTTCAGCATATGTCTCTTTGCCTCATTTTAATGTTCATGCTGTTTCATGTCATGTTTCACTTGTTTCAGCATCTCTTTGTTGATAGACCCTGAAACGAGTTCAGGGTGACAGTCCGCCAGTCTGTCCTCTTTGTTCTGTGTTCTGTCATTTACCCTTTCATCAAATTGATCTCATCCACCTTGATAGTGGGGTTGTTCCTGTAAAACGCGATCAGTATCGCCAGCCCGATCGCGGCCTCGGCAGCCGCGACGGTTATGATGAAAAACACGAGTATCTGCCCTCTCATGGACTGAAGATAATGACTGAACGCCACAAGGCTGATGTTCACGGAATTCAGCATCAGTTCCAGGGACAGAAATATAAGTATCAAATTACGCCTTGAAAGAAAACCGAACACGCCGATGCTGAACATCACCGCGCTAAGTAATATGTACCAGCTTAACGGGACCAATTAAAACCTCCTCATAAAAAAGGTAGTCAGTAGTCAGTAGCTGGTAGTCAGGGAAAAAACCGGCCTCCCCCTTAACTACTAACTACTGACTACTATCTACATATTATTCCAGTTTCCTCTTTGCCAAAACTACCGCGCCCACTACTGCTATCAATAAGATCAACGACGCTATCTCAAAGGGCAGCAAAAATTCAGAGTATAAGACCTTGCCGACGGTCATCATATGGCCGTCCGATCTTACCGCGTCTATACTGTATGGTCCTAACGGCGGGACCACGGTAATCTTGCCGACTATCATAATTAAGAACACCACAAGGACTACGCCGATGCCTATTCCAACAGGCCACTGCTTCTGGAACCTCTTCTCCGTCTCTTCCTTCCGCAAATTAAGCATCATGATGACAAACAGGAACAGGACAAGTATCGCTCCGGCGTATATTATTATCTGTATGGCGGCCAGAAATTCAGCGTTCAGGAAAAGGTAAAGCGCCGCGATGTGGGCAAAGAGTATAAGCATATACAAAACGCTGTGGACCGGGTTCTTCCTCGTCACCACCATGAGTGACAATCCTGTCATCATGACCGCAAAATATACAAAGAACAACTGCGGTGTGCTCATTGCCGTGTCCTCTCTTCCTCTTTAATTACCTGCTGAGCTCCGAAGTCCACTGCTTTCGGCCTCCAGAATTTCTCCAGGTACATTTTCCCCTTATCACCTGCCATGTATTTGTCCCAGTTTTCCAAGAGGCGTTCCTTTGTATAATAAAATTCCTTCCTGGTGTAGCCGGAATATTCAAAGTGGTCGGTAAGCGCGATCGCCCCGAACGGACAGGCCTCCACGCAATACGCGCAGTAAACACATCTCAGTACTTCTATCTCATATCTGTCCACAACTTTTTTGTGGTTTTCGTCTTCGCTTGTATAAATATGTATGCACTGCGAAGGGCATATTGCAGCGCAGAGGCCGCAGCCCACGCATTTCTCCTTGCCCGTCTCAGGGTCCTTCACAAGCGCGTGGAGCCCCCTTGAACCGGGGAAAGGCTCCCTCTTCTCCTTTGGATACTGCCTCGTGACCGCGGGTGTCACCATATGCTTAAAGGTGAGGGCAAGCCCCTGGAGGATCTCAATGAAAAATACTTTTTTAATGAGTTCGTTGGCTGTCATAATTCTTTTTATTGTCATGCCGAACTTGTTTCGGCATCTCTCTTTTAAGACCCTGAAACAAGTTCAGGGTGACATCATTAAATTTTGTTGCACCTTCCTATTTCCATAAAATTTTTATCAACCCCGTCACCACTACGTTCGCCAATGCCAGAGGTATAAATAACTTCCACCCGAGGCTCATTAGCTGGTCATATCTGTATCTTGGCAAGGTAGCCCTTATCCAGAAATAGATAAATATACAGCCGTAGATCTTCAGCAAAAGCCAGACGATCTTCGGGACACCGGCGAATATTCCAGAATCAGGGCCGTTCCATCCGCCCAAAAAGCAGATGGTGCCCAGCGCCGACATAATGAACATCCCCGCGTATTCAGCCATAAAGAACAGGCCGAAGCGCATCCCGCTGTATTCCGTGGCATAGCCCGCAACAAGCTCGGTCTCTGCCTCCGGCAGGTCAAAGGGCGCCCTGTTCGTCTCGGCAATTGCCGACATGACGAATATTAAACATGCAACCGGCTGTGAAAAGATAAACCAGTGCCCGCCGGACTGCGCACTGACTATATCCGAAAGGTTCGCGCTGCTCGACATCATCATGATGCCGACGAGGCTCAACCCCATAGAAATTTCGTAGCTGATGACCTGCGCCGATGAGCGCAAACCGCCAAGGAACGAATACTTTGAATTGGACGCCCATCCGGCAAGTATGACGCTGTAGGCGCCGATAGATGAAAGCGCCAGCATATATAAAATTCCGATATTAAGATTGGCAATTGAAAAATTCTTCCATAACGGTATGACCGCAAGCGAAGACACTGCGGAAATCACTCCGATGACAGGGGCTATATAGAATATCGGCTTGTCCGCGTTTGCGGGAATGATGTCTTCCTTAAAGAACAGTTTCAGAAAGTCCGCAATCGGCTGAAGCAGCCCGTGCCAGCCTACCCTCATGGGCCCGAGCCGGGCCTGCATATGGCCGATGACCTTCCTCTCGAAATACACAACATACGCCACATGAAGCAAAAGCACATTGACCGCTATAAATGTCTTCAGGAATATCCAGAACATGTCCGTCATTGTCATAGTTTTTTACCTAATTTCTGTTTTCTGTCACCCTGAACCTTGTGCTGAACTTGATTCAGTATTGTTTCAGGGTCTCATGATTAACTTCTTCTGCATAGATGCTGAAATAAATTCAGCATGACATTTTGCATCCATTATAACTTTTAAAAAAACTTTTACAATTTTTTTATCTTTACCTCGCAGCCCTCGATGCCGGGGGCCTTTGTTACTTTATCAATATTGCAGGTCATTAAACTGAAAACTCCGCCGCCCTGAAAATTGTTGCTGAAATAAACCCTGTTGTCCTTAATTGAGTCATCAATGGAAACGGCCGCCTCCCTGCTTCCTGTCTGGGTGAAGAACTGCACCCTGTCACCTTCATTCAAACCCAGCCTTTCGGCGCTCTTCGCTCCGACCTTCAGGGCCGGCTCTGGATATATTTTCAGAAGTGCCGGCGACCTTCTTGAAAGCGTGCCTGAATGATACAGCGGTTTTTCAACCGACAGGTAGAAGTCTTCTTTATATTGATTTGAGGCATAGGACGCCTCAGGCACTTCACTTGTCTCTCCTCTGAGAGGCTCTCCGAGATAAGGCCATAAAGAGTTTCCCAGGCTTATTTCACGGTATGTCAGATCGCGGTAAAGAGGAGAGACCTTTGCCATCTCATCCATGATGTCCTTTGGTTCCAAGTATTCCATTTTGTATCCCATTTTATTAGATACCTCGGAGACGATCCTCCAGTCTTCCATGCCGTGCGATACCTCCACCGCTTTTTTCTGCAACTGGATCCTGCGTTCGAGGTTTGTGTATGTGCCTGTCTTCTCCGTCCATCCCAGGGCGGGTAAAACCACATCGGCGATCTCCGCGGTCTCGGTAAGAAAGATGTCCTGCACCACAAGGAAATCGAGCGCCTTCAGGGAATCTTTTATAGAAGACCTGCCCGGAAGATTGAACACGGGATTCTCTCCCATGATATATAAGGCTTTTATTTTCTTGTCCCTCGCGCCTGCGATGATCTCAAAGAGGGTCATGCCGTCATCAGCAGGGACAGCTCCGTTCCATGCGTCTTCAAATTTTCTCTTGAAGTCATGGATACTGAGCGGCCTTCCGCCGGGGAGCATGTCGGGAACACATCCCGCGTCAATGAGTCCCTGCTCGTTGGGTTTTTCAGAGAGAAGATACAGCCTCGCCTCAAGTAAATATGTAAGTCCGGCAATGGCGAAAAGCGCCCTGTGCCCGTCTGTGCGCTGCATAATATCCATACCCAGGACAATGGATGTGGAAGGGCTGTTCAGAAGTATGTTTTTAAGTTCATCGAAGCCCTGAACGTTTTTATTCCCGGCTGACTTTTCAGAAAGCATCCTGATCCCTTTGTCTACGGCTGAGATCTCGCCGCGCACACCCTTGGCATGAGAGAGCTCAACTAAGAGGGCGTCAAGCACATCGGCTTCCTTAAACACATCTGGGACCAATTGAAGGGTCTTGAATCTCTCAAGCCCTTTTGCGTTGCCGAGTACGATAATCTTCGCGCCTCTCCTTGCAGCCTCCCTGATGGAAAGGCCGAGTATCGGATTGACAGCGGTAGGATCGCCACCGAGCACTAAGATGGTCTCTGAATTTTTCAGTCCCTCTATGATATTGGCTGTTATGCCCTGGCCTAACACGTCTTCAAAATATTTCTGCGCTGCCGCGAATCCCGTCCTTGATATCGAATCGATATTGTTTGTGCCGCAAGCCATGCGCATGAATTTCTGGAACACATAGTTGTCTTCATTTGAGCATCTCGGCGAGGCGATGCCCGCGATGGCAGTACCGCCGTCCGCTTGTTTGATCTTTGTCAGTCTGTCGGCGATAAGGGACAATGCCTCGCTCCAGGTGCTTTCCTCAAGCTTGCCGTTCTTTCTGACAAGAGGGGTCTTAAGCCTGTCAGGGCTGTTTATGTATTCGTAGCCGAACCTGCCCCTTGAGCAGAGAAGGCCCTTGTTTAATCCAAAACCGATTTTGGGTATCACGCGCTTAATGGATTCATCTCTCACCTGCACCACAAGGGAGCACCCGACGCCGCAGTATGAACAGACCGTCTCCACTTCCCTGTCCACCTGCCACGGCCTGAAGCTGTGAATGTAGAGGCGGCTGAGTATCGCGCCAACGGGACAGACCGTCAGGCAGTTGCCGCAGTATTCGCAGTTAAATGAGGCCGAAGAAAAAGGCTCCATCCTCGAATGTCCGGCCCTCCCCATAATTGAAATAGCGGAAGCGCCCTGAACGTCGCTGCACATCCTGACGCATCGTGTGCAGACAACGCACCTCTCCATGTTCCTGGCGAGTATCTGGTCCTTGTGGCTTTCCGGGACCCTCCGTTTTTCTTCCTTGAACCTGCCCACCGTAGGCCCGTATTTTTTCACGAGGTCCTGCAGCTCGCACTCTCCAGCCTTGTCGCAGTAAGGGCAGTCCAGCGGATGATTGATGAGCAGAAATTCCAGTATCCCGCGCCTCACCCTGGAGATTGTCTCGGACTCCGTCCTTACGATCATGCCGTCAGCAGCGGTCAGGGTGCACGCGGTCTGAAGCCTCGGCATCCTCTCAACCTCCACCACGCAAAGCCTGCACCCTCCGAAGGGTTTCACAGCCTCGTGGTAGCAGAGGGTGGGGATCTTTATCCCCGCCTGCTTCGCCGCTTCAAGCACGGTCACCGGTTTTTCCAGTGTGATCTCTTTGTCGTTTATGGTCAGTGTTATCATAATTAGTTTATAAATTCCATTTTGTCTGTCATTCCGGCAGTCCTTAAGCCGGAATCTATTTTTTATTCTCTGGATTCCCGCTCAACAGACTGCGGGAATGACGCAAAGAATAAATTCTAACTGACAAATTCACATTTCCCGTTTTTTATATGTTCCTCAAATTCATTCCTGAAATATTTCAACATGCCTGTAACAACTCCCGCGGCCCCGTCTCCAAGGGGACAAAAGGTCTTGCCTGACATTATCCATGTGACATCGGTCAGCAGTTCAATGTCCCCTTCCCTTCCCTGCCCGTTCTCTATACGGTGAAGAATTTTTCTGAGCCATTCTGTTCCTTCCCTGCAAGGGACGCATTTGCCGCATGATTCATGTTCAAAGAATTTCAGCGCCCTGTATGTAACCTTGACCATGCACACGGACTCATCAAGGACAATTACCGCGCCTGAGCCAAGCATACTCCCGGCCTTTTGCATCGCGACAAAGTCCATCGCGCAATCTATGTTTGCGGCGGGCAGCACCGGCGTGGAAATTCCGCCCGGTATCACGGCCTTCAATTTCTTTCCGTTCCTGATTCCCCCGGCGTGTTTGTAAATAATGTCCTTCAGGCTTGTGCCCATCGGAAGTTCGTATACCCCCGGTTTCTCAACGCAGCCGCTTACACTGTATAACTTTGGCCCCGGGCAGTCTTTGCTTCCTATCTTTGAATAGGCTTCCCCGCCTATCTCAAGAACGTATGGAAGATTGGAGAGCGTCTCAACATTATTGACGATTGTCGGCATGTTCCACGCGCCGACATTCACCGGAAACGGAGGCTTGTTCCTCGGCTGTCCTTTCCTGCCCTCGATGGATTCAATCAGCGCGGTCTCTTCTCCGCAGATATACGCGCCTGCCCCCTGGTAAACGCCAAGGTGGAACCTCTTTCCTTTACCGAGGATGTTGTCGCCTAAATAATTCTTTTCATATGCCTGCTGTATCGCTTTTTTGAGGACGTCTTTCGCGTAAGGGTACTCGCCCCTGATATATATATATCCGTATTCAGAGCCGAGCGTGTATCCTGAGATCGTCATGCCCTCTATCAGGAGGTGCGGATTTTTTTCGAGTATCGGACGGTCCTTGAATGTGCCCGGTTCGCCCTCGTCGGCATTGCATAAAAGATATTTCGGGAATTTCGGGTCCGCCATTGCGAAACTCCATTTCATGCCGGTCGGGAAACCTGCGCCGCCCCTTCCCCTGAGCCCCGCCTTCTTTACTTCTTCGAGTATGTCCTTTGGCTGCATATAAAGGGCCTTGGATAAATTCCTGTATCCGCCGACCTTGACGTATTCGTCCACGTCGGCTGAGTTGGGGTTTTCAATGTTCTTTAATAAAAATTTTTCCATTGTCCCTATTTATATTTCCCTAAGACTTCTTCTATCCTCTGTTCAGAGAGGTTGTCGTAGAAATCAGTGTCGACAAGCATCGCAGGCGCGGTGCCGCAGGCGCCTATGCATTCCATTATCACAAGTGAAAACCTGCCGTCCTGGCTTATGCCGCCCGGCTGGACACCGTATTTATTGCCGATGAAATCCACCAGTTTTTCCGCGCCCAGGACCATGCACGAAATGTTTGTGCAGAGCTGTATCACGTGGCGTCCCACCGGCTTGTTCTTGAACATCGCGTAAAAGGACGCTGTCCCTCTGACCTCAGCCTCAGGCAGGTTCAGTGCCTTTGAAACGCACAGCATGGCCTCATGGCTGAGCCATCCGAATTCCCTCTGCGCGATATAAAGCGACGGCAGGAGCGCGCTCCTCCGGTCAGGATATTTCACCCTTATATCGTTGATCTCTTTTAAAACAGTTTCGTTAAACATAGTTAAAAATGGGGTTGGGGGTTAGGGATCGGGGATTAGTTTTTTTAACTAACCCCTAATCCCCAGTCCCTGATCCCTTCCTTTACCTGTCACACTCTCCGAGCACTATATCTATGCTCCCGATATTCGCTATTATGTCCGCGATAAGCTCTCCTTCACAGAGCTTGGGCAATGCCGAAACATGCACAAAGGAAGGGGACCTTACCCTCATGCGGTATGGTTTACCCGTGCCGTCGCTTACAAAATAAAATCCGAGTTCACCCTTCGGGACTTCTGTAGCGACGTAAATCTCTCCCTCAGGCGCTGTCTGCGGCCCTTTTGTTATAAGCACAAAATGGTGAATAAGATGTTCCATGTCTGTAAGGACCTTGTCCTTCGCAGGCAAAATAAATTTCGGGGCGTCAGCCATGATAGGCCCTTCAGGCAGCATCTCTATGCACTGCCGTATGATCGAATTTGACTGGCGGAACTCGTCCATCCTTACCCGGTAACGGTCGTAGATGTCGCCGTTCTTGCCCACGGGCACTTCCCATTTCACCTTGTCATACGCCCCGTAAGGCATTACTTTTCTAATATCGTAGGGGACACCGGAACCTCTTAAAGCAGGCCCGCTCAAGCCCCAGTTAATTGCCTCCTCAGCGGAGATAACTCCGACTCCTTTTGTGCGGCGCAGCCATATGCGGTTTTTGTTAATAAGGGTCTCGTACTGGTCCACCCTCATGGGAAACTCGGCGGTAAATTTATAAAGGTCGTCAAGCCATTGGGGATCGACATCGTTCTTCAGCCCGCCGATCCTTGGATAGCTAACCGTGAGCCTCGCGCCGCAAAGCCTTTCAAACAGATCGAGTATCTTTTCTCTTTCTCTGAAACAGTAGAGGAATACCGTCATCGCGCCGATGTCAAGGGCGTGGGTGGCAAGCCACAGGAGATGGTTTGCGATACGGCTCATCTCGCCCACAATAGTCCTTATGAATTTTGTCCTCTCCGTCAGTTCAATGCCGAACAATTTTTCCACCGCCTCGCAGTAACCGATGTTGTTTGACATTGAAGATATGTAATCAAGGCGGTCGGTGAGCGGCATTATCTGGAGGTAATTTCTGTGCTCCGCGAGTTTCTCAACGCCCCTGTGAAGATACCCGACATACGGAGTGCACTTGACGATGGTCTCTCCGTCAAGGTCCAGAACAATCCTCAAAACGCCGTGAGTGGCCGGGTGTTGGGGCCCTAATTGCAGGGTCAGCTCCTTCGTAGCCAGCCGGACGCTTTCTGTGTTGTTTAAAACTTCGCTATTGTTTTTCATGGCACAGATTGAGTATCAAATTATAATTTTAAAATTAAGAAACCCGTTTAATTCAGTTTAAGAAACTGTGTATTACGAAATACTCCACTCTTTGTCATGAGTGTGCAACTCTTTCAGCTCTTCAAATCCCCTGTACTCCACGCCTTCTTTCCCCTTCAAAGGATAATCTTTCCTGAGAGGGAACCCTTCCCAGTCATCAGGCATCAGTATGCGCCGCAGATCAGGGTGCCCGTTAAAAATAATCCCGAACATGTCGCAGGCCTCTCTCTCATGCCAGTTGGCGCCGTTCCAGATCGGCACAACGCTGTCAACGGTTGGGTTGTCTTCCGGTATCAGGGCCTTCAGAATGATCCTGTGATTATGTTTTATGGAATAAAGGTTGTAAATCACTTCAAAACGAAATTTCTTGTCCGGGTAATCAACGCCGCACAGGTCAGCTAAAAAATTCATACTGACATCAGGGTCTTCATAAAGGTAGCGGCATATGTCAGTGGTCCTTTCCGACTTTACGCTTACAAAGACCTGGTCCCTGAAGCTCGTGATGTCCACGACATCAAGCGGGAATTTTTCTCTGATCTTATTTGCTATATCTAATGGTTCCATTTTATTAGCTATAAGCTGATAGCTGTAAGCTATGAGCTTTTCATCTCCACGGGCTCCATCTGAAATATTCCTTTTCCATTTTGTCCTGAAGCTTTATTAACCCCTCCATCAGGGCTTCGGGCCTTGGCGGACATCCGGGGATATAAACATCTACCGGCAGAAAGGCGTCGCATCCCTGAACGACCGAGTAGGTATTGAATATCCCGCCTGAACAAGCGCAGCTGCCCATTGCGATCACGTAGCGGGGCTCAGGCATCTGGTCGTAAACCCTTCTGACAACAGGGGCCATTTTCTTTGTTACCGTACCTGCGATAATAATAACGTCGGCCTGTCTTGGAGAGGCGCGGAACACTATCCCGAAACGGTCAAGGTCGTAATGGCTTGCGCCGGTTGCCATCATTTCAATGGCGCAGCAGGCAAGGCCGAAGGTCATGGGCCAGAGAGAGTTTTTCCTTCCCCAGTTAATGACCTTATCGAGGGAGGTAATGATGGTGTTGCCTCCCGGTATGATCTTTGTGCCTTCTTCGACTTCTATTAAATCCGTTCCCGGTATTATCATTTAATGGACCTTCGTAATTCGTGATGCGTAATGAGTAATGTGTAATGGATATTTTGTTCAAACACTTTACGCATTACGCTTAACGCTTCACGGTTTTTCATTCCCACTCGAACGCGCCCTTCTTCCAGACATATATATAGCCGACTAAGAGGATGAACATGAACAGCATCATTTCTACAAAGCCGAATATTCCGAGTTTATCATAAGCGACCGCCCACGGATACAGGAAAACCGCTTCAACGTCAAACACGACAAAGAGCATTGCTACGATGTAAAACTTAACGGAAAATTTGTATCGCGGTTCGCCGACCGGGGGGTTTCCTGATTCATAAGGGAAGAGCTTTTGCGTATATGGCCTCCTGGGCCTGACAAGGATTCCGATTACCAGGGAGCCGAGCCCGATGAATAACGCAATCAGCACAATGATTACAACCGGGAAATAATCTGATGGAATAAATGTTCCTGGCATAACGCTGTTTTTTATACAAAAAAACAGACACCCTTGTCAAATTAATCTTGTTTATCGTTCTATAACGCTTACAGGAAATGGACCGCGCGATACCTGTTAAAGCCGTCATGAGTAATGCGTTATAAGTTGTTCTTTGCACCCATTACGCGTTACGCATCACGCGTTACGATTTTTAAAGGCGCTTTATAAGAAAATGAAATCCTTTCATTTTGTCCTTTTAAAAATTTCAAAAGCATCCTATAATACTCCCCATTATGAAGACCATCTTCAATTTCAGAAACCCCGAAAAATCCATTGCGACAAAACTCGTCATTGCAATCGGCCTGCTGATCAGCATCGTAAGCTTTATTTTCTGGTATGCCATCCTGAAGAAACAGGAAGTGGACATCAGGTCCATAGCCGTAAAATACGGCGGGTCCTTCGTGAATTTTACAAAAGAGAGCATTCATCACAGCCTGCTGACATTCCAGCGCGAAGAGACACAGCGGGTGCTTGAAACTCTCGCCACACCTGAGGGCGTCAGGAGAGTAAGAATCTATAATCATCAAGGCACCATACTCTTCTGCTCGCACAAACAAAGCGTAGGGCAGATCATCGATAAGAACTCTGTCGCTTGCAAGGGCTGCCATGTTGAACCCGCTAAGTCTCCGGCGCTCCTGCAGACGCCTCAGGTATGGTCTGTTTACAAGGACAAAGGCGCCACTCACCTTAAAATTGTCGGGCCGATACCGAATGAACCGGGCTGTTCTACTGCAAGTTGTCACGCGCATCCCGAAGGGCAGAAGATCCTCGGATTTGTCGAGGCGGACCTGTCCCTGGCATTTCTTGACGAGGCGCTTTTCAAGCAGGGTCTTGCCCTTACAGCCTACGTTGTAATATTCGTTATTGCCGTGTCGGTGTTCCTCGGAATAATTATCTACAAGATCGTTTCCAAGCCTGTCAGAGACTTAGTCAGCGGCATGGAGGAGGTCGCTGGCGGCAATCTCAATTACTCCGTCTCAATAAAATCCGCGGACGAGATGGGTGTGCTGGCCCAGACATTTAACTCTATGATCAAAGACCTGAAGGCGGCACGCGACCAGAGTGAGAAATTTACCCAGACACTTGAAGCGGAGGTAGCAAAGAAGACGGAGGAGATCCAAAAGACCCACACGAACCTCATGCAGACTGAAAAACTCGCCTCTCTCGGCAGGATGGCCGCAGGCGTGGCCCATGAAATCAACAACCCGCTGACAGGCGTTGTAACTTTTGCATATCTTTTAAAGAAGCGTTTTCCGGCAAACAGCTCTGAGTCGGAAGACCTGAATGTCATCATCGAACAGGCGGAGAGGTGTTCAAAGATAATAAAAAACCTTCTGACCTTTGCGCGCGCCACGCCCTCTGAAAAAGGGAAGGTCAGCATAAACGACATATTGAGCCGGACCATATTCATGGTGCAGAACCAGGAGAAGTTCCATCACATCAAGTTCAATATTAACCTGGAGACTTTCCAGTTTATAATTGTCGGCGACCCGTCGCAATTCCAGCAGATATTCCTGAATATGTTCATCAACGCGGCTGACGCCATGAACGGCAGGGGCAATATATTTGTTGCAACCCGCAGGATGACTGAAAACAATAAAGCCTATGTGGAGATAGAATTTACTGACGAGGGGAGCGGTATAAAAGAAGAGGACATGCCGAAGCTCTTTGAACCGTTCTTTACAACGAAGCCTGTTGGGAAAGGCACGGGGCTTGGACTTTCCGTCAGCCACGGTATCGTTAAACATTTGGGCGGCTATATCAAGGTGCAAAGCGCCGTTGGCAAAGGTACAAGCTTTTTTGTTAGACTACCTTTAGCGGAAGAGGGAAAATGAAAAAAATACTGGTAATTGACGACGAAGCGATTGTAAGGACAAGCTGCGAAAGGGCCCTTGGACCGGAAGGCTATGAAGTGAAAACAGTGGCCAGCGGCAGGGAGGGAGTTGAGCTCCTCAGGAAAGAGACTTTCGGACTGGTCCTGCTTGACCTGAAGATGCCTGACATGGACGGCATCGAGGTTTTAAACCTGATCAACACAAACTGGCCGAATACCAAGGTCGTTATGGTCACTGGTTACAGCACCGTCGAGACTGCTGTGCAGGCCCTCAGACTTGGCGCGTATAATTTTATTGAAAAACCATTTACCCCCGACACGCTGGTTGCTGCTGTCAAAGAGGTTTTTGAAAATTCAGGGGACATTAAAAAGGATTAATGAGGAAGGCATCTTTTTCATCCTTCCGCCTTCATCCTTAATTGAAAAAAAATGACTCTCAAAGAGATAGCAGAGATCCTTGACGCAACAATTATTTCAGATTCAGATGATTTAAACGTTCAGATTGTAAACGCATGCAGCGCCGACATGATGAGCGCCGTGCTGTATTACCACACCCCGAATTCCCTGCTCATAACCGGCCTTACCCAGCCGCATGTTATCAGGACCGCTGAGATCGCCGGCATAAAGACAATAGTGTTCGTCCTGAACAAAAAGCCTGACGCGTTAACTATCGAGCTGGCCAGGCAAAAGAAGATCCCGCTCCTCAGCACGCCGTGCTGCATGTACACCGCATCAGGAAGACTGTTCAGCGCGGGCCTGCCGGGCTGTCTGACCAAATAAGATGGCTTTAAATATAACTGGAAATATAGACGGTATTTTTCAATTGATCGGCGGGAATTTTTCAACCGCCGGTGAGGCCTCCACCCAGTTGAAACATAAACTCGCTGAGATCGGTGTCGATGAGGAAATTATCAGGCGCGCGACCATAGCGACCTTTGAGGCTGAGATGAACGTGATAATATACGCGGCCGCGGGCTGGCTTCATTACTACATCACCCCTGAAAGCATAAAAATAAGAATAGAAGACATGGGTCCCGGAATCGAGAACATTGAACTGGCAATGCAGGAAGGCTATTCCACGGCGCCTGAATGGGTCAGGGAAATGGGCTGGGGCGCGGGCATGGGGCTGCCGAACATGAAAAAAAATTCCGATACATTCACAGTCGACTCGGTTGTCGGCGAAGGCACAACAGTGGAGATGGTCATAAATTTTCCTTAACCTTTTAGATAACAGATAACCACAGAGGACACGGAGATAAAAATAAAACAATCCACAGATCTCTCAGATTGCACAGAGTTAGAAAAAACTCCTATTGAAAATCTGTGCAATCTGCGAAATCTGTGGACAATAAAATTCCTCTGTGACCTCTGTGGTTAATAGTTAAAAGGAGAACCGATATGAAAGTCAAAGACCTTGTTGATCAATTGTCTCTGGATGTCAGATCATTTAATGACGGCCTTGGAAATGACATAACCGGGGCATATGTCAGCGACCTGCTTTCCGATGTGATGGGAAACAGCAAAAAGGGGAATGTCTGGATAACCCTTCAGACCCATCTGAATATTGTTGCTGTTGCAAGCATGAAAGACCTCTCCGCTATTATAATCGTCGGAGGCAGGCAGGCGCAGGAAGAGACCATTAAAAAAGCTGAACAGGAAAAGGTCACAATACTGACGACCGCGTTGCCTTCATTCGAGGCGTCAGGCAAAATTTATCAGATTCTTAAATAACATTTGCCACGAATCACACGAATAATCACGAAATATCAGGCCGCAGATTTTCGCTGATATACGCGGATAAGCTTATTTTCTTAAATCATGATAATTGCTTCTGGTCTTATTTTTTATTTTCATTCGTGTTTATTCGTGTGATTCGTGGCTAAAAAGTCTTTTTTACAGTGGCAAATTAATTAAAAACCGGCTGCCCTTTCCAAATGCGCTTTCCACTTTAATGTTCCCGCCGTGCGCTTCTACAATTATCTTTGATATGCTCAAGCCAAGGCCGGTGCCGTCTTCGCTTCTTGAAGTGTCCGCCCTGTAAAACCGTTCAAATATCTTTTCCAGATCGTCCTGCCCGATGCCGGGGCCTGTGTCTAAGACTGAGATCACTGCGGTATTGTTATTTCTTGCCGTGGTAATTTCCACTGCTCCGTTTTCCTTATTGTAGTTCACGGCGTTTTCAATTATGTTCAGAAATACCTCGGTGAGCCTGTCTTTATTTCCCGTTATATTAATGTCATCTTTAAGGACCGTATTTATTGTTACGGATTTCTTTTCTGTCAGCGGCACTGCCATCTGCGCCGCTTCCCGGATGCATTCATTTAAAGATACGATCTTAAAACCATCCGGAGACAGCATCCCCGAATCAAGGCGCGCCAGGGAAAGCAGGTCTTTTATAAGCCTGCCCATGTTCTCAGAGACGGTCCTGATCGTACTCAACGCTTCAACGTATTCATCCTTTGTCCTGTCCTTTTGAAGCAGGACGTCGCAGTGGGTCTTTATCACAGTAACAGGTGTCTTAAGCTCATGGGACGCATCAGCGACAAGACGCCGCTCCGTCTCAAACGCCTTCTGGAGCCGGTCCAGCATCGCATTGAAAGAATCCGCGAGCACGGACAGCTCATTGGTCACTGCCTCAACGTCTATCCTCTTGCTGAGGGTTTTATGGGTGATGTTTTCGATATCGGAAGAAAATATTTTTAAAGGATCCAAAGAATGATTTGCCGCCCACAGCCCTGCAAAACTGATTATAAGGATACCCACGGAAGCCGCGATCAGCAAAAAACGTTTAAACATATTGATCATCTCAAGGCTGTCAGCGATGCTTTCGGCGGCAAATACGCTGACGGGAATGCCGAGGAAGTCAAGGTCATGCTGTTTTATCCGCACCGGTTCGTTGTCTGGCCCGACGGATGTATAGACCCTTTCACTGAGCGCTTCATCGTAATATTCAAGTTTGGCTGATGTTAAATTAATATCCTCATCGGCAAGTGAAGGTGATGCCGCAAGCAGCCTTCCGTTCATCAGCACCTGGTAGTAATGTCCCGAGCGCGGGATGGAATACGCCCCTGCGATGATCTCGGAGAGTTCAAGCTCTATCCTGCCGTCTTCTTCGTGAAGTAAACCCGTAATGACCTGAAGCTGCGAATGGAGCGCCCGGTCAACAGAGGCAAAGATGATCCGCTCTACCTCATGATAGAGGAACAGACTGACGGTAATAAGCAGAATGGACGTCAAACTGAGGAACCAGAAGAATAACCTGCCCTTGATGGATTTGGGGAATATCTTCACTTACTCCTTTTCCAGGACATAGCCTGCGCCTCTTACCGTTCGAATAAGCTGTTTGCCGCGTCCCTTGTCAATCTTGTTTCTCAGATAGTTGATATAGACGTCTATCACGTTGCTGTCAAGATCAAACTCCGAATCATAAATATGCTCGGTAAGTTCGGTCCTGCTTATTACCTTGCCGGTGTTGAGCGCGAGATATTCAAGCAGTTTATATTCGGTTGAAGAAAGTTTGATCTCCCTGTTGCCTCTCTTTACGGTCATGGAGTTCATGTCTATTTCGAGGTCGCCTATACCGATGGTTGACGAGGGTTTGCTCCTGCTTCTTCTTATAACGGCCTTCAGTCTTGCAAGCAGCTCTGAAAAATCAAACGGCTTTGCAATGTAGTCGTCCGCCCCGGTATTCAACCCCTTTATCCTGTCATCAACTTCCCCTCTCGCCGTTATCATAAGGACCGGCACGGCTACTTGTTTTGCCCTGATCTTTTTCAGGACTGTAAGCCCGTCCATTTTGGGAAGCATGATATCAAGAAGGATAGCGTCGTAAGAATATGTCTCTGCCATGAAAAGCCCTTCCTCGCCGTCAAAACATAATTCCACAACAAAGCCGTTTTCTTCAAGGCCCTTCTTCAGTATCCCCGCTAATTTCTTCTCATCTTCTACTATAAGTAAACGCATAGGATTTGGAACAAAGTCTGCACAGGCAGTCAGGCATTTTGCCTGGCTGCCTGTGCAGGATGTTTTTAGTCCTCAAGCTCTATCTTGATAGCCGCATTGGTGTCGCTGTTGATCTTGACCTCCACGATCCATCCTGTCTGAAGGTCGGTAAAACAGGCTTCGCCCTGACCCATCATGCCCTGTGTGTATTTGCACACTGTGTTATCAGTGACAGTGATCGGGGCCGGGGCCGTGTCTAATGTGAAATCGGCTGCGCCTTTAGTAGCAACCTTTCCTTTGAGTTCCCTGTTCTGGTGCGTTTCACCTTCATCGCTGCCGGAATCAGAACCTTCACAATCCGATGATGATGATTTAGCTTCTATCTTGGTTGCAGTGATTGTAGTTGTTGAAGACAGATCATCGGATGTCTTTATTTCGAGACAAGTATTGAGGGTGAGGGCATTCAGGCAGTTCGCCGCGCCGGAATAGTTTATATCATTCACTTCGCAGATCGTGCTGCCCGTGAGGTTAACCGTAAAATCCGTGCTCATGTGTTTGACGGTTATACTGTCAGCCCCGACATTAGTCAATGTCCCGTGCAGATCAAATTCCGAAGCCTCTATCTCGCTTTCAGATGTAATCGGCTGCATCTTTACTTCTGTTATACACCACGAAGATGTATCAGCGGGACTTGTACACGAATACTTTTTTACCTCAAACTCTTTAAGGACAAAATCAACCACGAGCTTATCTGAGCTCAATGGCTGGACCCTGCCGTTAAACCTTATGAAGCATTTATTGCTGCCATCTGCCGGGCACTGCACTGTATCAGGCTTGTTTGGCTTTTCATCCATGTCGGAAAAGAAAGCGTTATGAGCAACGCCGCTGTTGTCCGTTATGCTTGCCATGTTCCCGATGATGATCTCAAGCCTGTTAAATGTCCCCGCAGGGAAGGTGGCAGTTGTTATTAACTGGAGAACACCGTTAAGCTTTGCAAGGTCAACTGAAAGCCCCGTTGCATTTATGTAGAGGTTCTCCTTGGTTGTACAGTCATTGTCAGAACACAGATTGATCTCATAAACAGTTACCGTTATCGCGGGGAACTGGTCTGCCGGGTCATCCGTTAAAAACACCCCGACGCTTTTCGCCCCTGCTGAACTGTTTGAGCCTCCGCCTGAACCTGAGCCGCCTCCGCTGCCTCCGCCGCTACAGTACGCAAGTATCAATGCAACACTTATTGCCCCTAACAGCAAAAGCATTTTTTTTCCTTTGGTAATCATGTTATTAACCTCCTGAATTTTTTCTGCTCAGCATTGAGCATTTTTTATGTGATGCATTTCCCGGCGAACAGAGATCACGCCTCACTTCCTGGCCTTTTTGATCTCGATCTTATCCGCGGAAAACCCTTTCCCTTCATGTCCGCCCTTCACCTCAATATATGCGCCTGTCTCAGCCTTTCCGTGGTCCTCCTCAATCAGGGTATCGGATGTGACCAGTATCTCTCTCCCGTTCACTATCCAGGTCCCTATTAACCCCTTTGGGAGTTCCTCTATCGTACCGTAGAGCTTGCTTTCATATCTCTTATGATGTTTATGCTCTTCGTCATCATTGCTGCCGAACACAACCCCCGCAGTCAAAGCAACTATCAATCCGATAGACAGAACAGCTGATAAGACCTTCAAAGCATCACCTCCTGTTTCTTGTTCTTATTCTGAACTGCATTCCTTGTCATACCTTTTATAAAAATGATTATATCAAACCAAGATTAAAGGAAGATTAAAATCTTACGTCCCGCAGGGAAACAACTTTCCTAACGCATTGTATTTTAGTTTAAAACGCAGCTATAGAAAACCATAACGGGGTTTACAGAAAAGTCAAAAAAGAAATATGATACAAAATGCTGAAACCGTTTAAGGCCGACCTCCACATCCACACATGCCTCTCCCCGTGCGCCGACCTTGAAATGAGCCCATCCGCTGTAGTAAGAACGGCGCTTGAAAGAGGCATAGACATCATCGCTATCACCGACCATAATTCAGCGGAAAATATAATCGCCGCCCGGAAGGCCGCTGAAAATTCAGGACTGACAGTGCTTGCCGGGATGGAGGTAACATCCTCGGAGGAAGCGCACATCCTTGCGCTCTTTGATGATGCTGAAGGAATTATGAAATTACAGGATATCGTGTACGACAATCTGCTGCCGGGAGAGAACGACGAAAAACTCTTCGGCGAGCAGATAGTTGTAAATGAAAAAGACGAGGTCATGGATTTTAATAAACGCCTGCTCATCGGAGCGACATCATTGCCCGCAAAGACAATCGTTGACACGATACACACTTTAGGCGGCATTGCCATCGCTTCGCACATTGACAGGGACGCCTTCAGCATCGTATCACAGTTAGGCTTCATTCCTGAGGATTTAAATTTTGACGCGCTTGAGATGTCGCCAAGGACCGACAGGGGGAAAGCTGTGCTTTTATATAATGACTACGCCTCATTTGCTTGGACAACTTCCTCGGATGCACACTGGCTGAAAGACATCGGAGAAAGAACAACCACCTTCCTCATAAACCGGCCGACACTGGAGGAGATGAGACTGGCCATGAAAAACATTGACGGAAGAAAGGTGGAGTGGGGGTAATCATGCAAGACCTTTCATTACACATCCTCGACATCGTTGAGAACTCGATAAACGCAAGCGCCACAGAGATCGGGATAAAGATCGTTGAAGACACCAAAGTAAATATTCTCTCCGTTGAAATAAGCGACAACGGCAGGGGCATGGATGAGGAGATGCTGAAAAAGGTCCATGACCCTTTCTTTACCACAAAGTGCAAGCGGACAGGCCTGGGCATCCCGCTGCTTGCGCAGTCGGCAAAGGAATGTAATGGTGATCTGACTATAAAAACGGGGTCGGGCATAGGCACAACGATCAGCGCGCGTTTTCAGTTTGACCATATCGACAGGAAGCCTCTTGGAGATATCTGCAAGACAATGATCGTCCTGATCGCCTCGAATCCTGATGTTGATTTCATTTATGAGCACAGGAGAAATGATGAATCTTACGTCCTGAATACCTCTGAAATCAAGAAGGAATTGGATGATGTTCCGATCAATTTACCCGATGTGATAAAAATTATTAAAGATGATATAAGCGCATGGTTAATTAGTACAAACATTATGATACAATAGGCTCGAACGTACCATTAATTAAATCAGCACATATTATTTTACCTATGGAGTCAGGCAAAAAAATATATATGACGAAGGGGGCTGTATGGAAAAAGGCAGAATATTAGTACTCGATGACGATCCTGTTGTGACCCTGAGCTGCAAGAGAATACTCGGCGCAGAAGGCTACAGCATTTCAACTGTCGAAAAAGGAGAAGACGCCCTCAATAAACTCGCCAAGGAAGATTTCGACCTCCTCATCTCCGACGTAAGACTGCCTGATATCAGCGGCATGACCGTGCTCAAAGAGGCACGGGTCATCAAGCCGAAGACGGACGTTGTAATAATCACCGGCTATCCCACGCTCGAAGACGCAAGGGAATCCACAAGGCTCGGCGCTCATGAGTATATTGAAAAGCCCTTCACGCCTGATTTCATGATCAATGTCGCAAAGAAGATCTTCGACACAAGGGGCTGGATCCTCAGGCAGGCGTTCATCGACGAGTTCAGGGATTCCGTCACCCCGCTGAGGGACCAGGAAAATCCGGTCATCTTTTATAAGGAAGGGACCTGGGCAAGGCCCGTCAAGGACGGCATGTGGGAGATCGGCTGCGATCTCAGATACTGGATGTTGGCGGGAAATCTCATGTACGTTGATTTAATGAAGGACATAGATAAACTGGAAGCGGGGAGGCCCTTCGCAAGAATTTACTCAAGCGGCGGACAGGGGAGCGAACTGCTTTCTCCGATGAACGGGGAAATAACTGAAGTCAATACAAAGGCGAACGATGTAATGGTCGCTCTATTGAAAGACCATTTGTCCGAAGGCTGGCTCCTGTGGCTTGCAAAAGTATTGCCGATAGGAAGTTAGCAACAAGTAACTGAAGTTATGAAGTTGAGAGGGTGTGAAGTTGAGACTTCTTATCTTCTCAATTTCTTAACTTCATAACTTCTATAATATTTCTGTATTCTTGAAAGTTAGGGAGGCTTTTGATGGCAGACAATCTGAAAATCCTTGTCGTTGACGATGAGCCTATTGTTATAAAAAGCTGCGTGGCCGTGCTCAAGGCCGAAGGATATAACATCGAAGGTACGCTGAGCGGAAAAGACGCGATACTCAAGATGGAGCAAAACCCCTACGACCTCGTTTTCACTGACCTGAAGATGCCTGAAGTTGACGGCATAACCCTTATCAGATGGATCAAGCAAAAAAGACCTGACACGGGGATAGTGATAATCACAGGCTATCCTTCGCAGGACACGATCAAAGACGCGCTTGAATTAGGCATTATTGATTACGTTCCGAAACCTTTTACCCCGGCAGTGCTTCTTGACGTGACCCAAAGAGCGGTTGAATGGGTAAAAGGAAAAGTCCCTGTAACAGAGGAAGTCAAAGAAGAATTCCCGCCTTCCATGATCCAGGAAATAGACAGGGTGATAAAACAGTATAAAAATAAACCCGGCAGTTCGATACCCGTGCTGCAGCGCTGCCAGCAGATAGTGGGTTATCTCCCTCCTGTTGTGCAGAAACGCATCGCAAGGGGTTTGAATATAACCCCTGCTGAGATCCACAGCATTGTTACCTTCTATTCCTTTTTCACAATGAAGCCCAGAGGCGACCACAACATCAGGATATGCCTCGGCACTGCGTGTTACGTTAAAAGGGTTGAAGAAGTCCTGAACAAGATAAAAGAAGATTTGAAACTGGAAGTCGGCGAAGTGACTTCGGACAAAAAATTCTCTCTGGAAACAGTCCGCTGCCTCGGCGCGTGCGGCCTTGCGCCTGTCATGGTCATTGATGATGAGACCTACGGCGCAATGAGCCCGAAGAAAGTGCCTGAGATCATCGAACAGTATAAATGAAAAAATATCCGCAGATGACACAGATGAACACAGATTGTTATTTGGATATTGGATAAATGTGAAACACGAATGTATGTCATTCCCGCAAGTGAAGCGCATCGGGAATCCTTCTTAAAGAAAGATTCCGGACAAGCCGGAATGACTGATACAGTTTGTAAACAATAAATATTTTATCTGTGAAATCTGCGTAATCTGTGGACATAAAGGAGTCAACATGGCGAGATTAACCATTGAGGACCTAAAGAAGATAAAGGAAAAACAGCACGCCACCTTCACTCTCAGGGAAGGCGGATACAGGGCGAAGGTCACAGTCCACATGGGCACATGCGGGATCGCCGCCGGAGCGAGAGAGATCATGGCGGCCCTGCTTGATGAAATAGCCCAGTCAAAGGCTGAAGACATAATTACAACAACCTCAGGCTGCGCTGGGCTTTGCGCGCGCGAGCCGATGATAACCGTTGAGGTGCTGAACAAACCGCCGGTGAAATACGGCGACCTGACAGCAGAAAAGCTGAGAGAGATATTTAAAGAGCACGTTCTGGGCGGCAACCCTGTAGAAAAATACGCGCTGGTTGCAGGAAGTGAAACAACGTATTAAAAGCAGGGCTTAGGGGTCAGGGATTGGGGATTGGTTTTTCACTAACCCCTAAGCCCTAACCCCCAACCCCTATTCTCAGAGGAGATTGTAATGGAAAAGTATCGTGCAAACTTACTAATGTGTGCGGGAACAGGCTGCGTAGCAAGCGGGACCCCCAAGGTAAAAGCTGCCTTGCAGGAAGAGCTGCAGAAGAGGGGGCTTGCCGATGAGATAAAGATCGTACTCACCGGGTGTAACGGGTTCTGCGCTGAGGGGCCTGTCATGCTCGTTTATCCTGATGAGATTTTTTACCAGAAGCTCACCGTTGAAGATATTCCAAAGCTTGTTGAAGAACATTTTCTTAAAGGGCGTCCTTATGAAAAATTGATGTTCAGGGAGCCGGAGAAAAAGTCGGCGATCCCCCTGATGAAGGACATACCGTTCTTCAAACACCAGGTGCTGAGGGTCCTGAGAAACAAAGGTTTGATAGACCCTGAAAGCCTTGACGAATACATTGCAAGGGACGGCTACATGGCTGCCGCAAAGGCCCTCCATGAAATGACGTCAGCGGACATAATAAAGGTCATGAAAGACTCAGGGATCAGGGGGCGCGGCGGCGCGGGATTTCCAACGGGAATGAAATGGGATTTCGCATCAAAGTCGGTTGCGGACCAGAAATTCATGCTATGTAACGGAGACGAAGGAGACCCCGGCGCGTTCATGGACAGGTCGGTCATGGAGGCAGACCCGCATTCGGTAATAGAGGGAATGATGATAGGCGCAAAGGCCATTGGCGCGAGCAAGGGCGTTATTTATGTAAGAGCTGAATATCCGCTGGCGGTAAAGCGCCTGCAATTGGCAATAGACAAATGCCGCGAGGCGGGACTGTTAGGAGAAAATATTCTCGGCAGCGGCTTTAACTTCGACCTTGAAATATATCTTGGCGCCGGTGCGTTCGTATGCGGTGAGGAGACCGCGCTCATGCGCTCAATTGAAGGCAAGCGCGGGATGCCGAGACCAAGACCGCCCTTCCCTGCCCACAAAGGTTTATGGGACAAGCCTTCGGTCCTGAACAATGTCGAAACCCTCGCCCAGGTAGCGCCGATCATTCTGAACGGGGCTGATTGGTATAAAACCCTGGGCACTGAAAAAAGCACCGGCACAAAAGTATTCGCCCTCACCGGCGACATCAGGAACGTGGGCCTTGTCGAGGTCCCGATGGGGATCCCGCTGAGGACCATAATTTATGACATCGGCGGCGGGATGAAGAACAAGAAAAAGAAATTCAAGTCAGTGCAGATGGGAGGGCCTTCAGGAGGCTGCATCCCTGAAAGCCATATTGATATCCCGGTCACATATGAAGACGTTGTCAAGACCGGCGCCATCATGGGTTCAGGCGGCATGGTCGTCATGGACGAAGACACCTGCATGGTGAGCACTGCAAAATTTTTCCTTGAATTCACCGCTGACGAATCCTGCGGCAAATGTACGCCGTGCAGAGTCGGCACGAGGGTAATGCTTGATATGCTCACCGACATCACGGAGGGCAGGGGAAAAGACGGTGACATTGAAACGCTTCAGGACCTGAGCAGGGACATTATTTTAACGTCTCTTTGCGGTCTCGGGCAGACAGCCCCAAACCCTGTCCTTTCGACGATCAGATATTTTAAAAATGAATATGAATCACACATCATTGACAACTGGTGCAAGACGGGCATATGCAGGAACCTCTGTTCCTTCCATATATTTGAAGACCTCTGCAAAGGATGCGGCGCATGTTTAAGAGGATGCCCACAGCAGGCGATCGTCGGCGAGAAGAAACAGCCCCACCGGATCATCCAGGAGCTCTGCATACAATGCAGGAACTGTTACGACACATGTAAGTTCGGATCAATAAAGATAGGCCCGAAAGGGTGCAAAGACATAAAAGCCATGCGCGAGCTTTTGGAGAAGGTTGAGAAAGTTGAGGAGGTCAAGGGATGATTAATCTGACCATTAACGGTAAAAAAATTACTGCTGAAGACGGAGCGACAATACTGCAGGCCGCGCTGAAAAACAATATTCATATACCCAACCTCTGCTACGACAAAAGGCTCAGGCCCTACGGCGGATGCAGGCTGTGCATAGTTGAGGTCGAGGGACAGGCGAGGCTCTTTGCGGCCTGTTCGTCCCCTGCTGAAAACGGCATGGTCGTCACCACGGACACGCCCAAACTCAGGAAGCTGCGCCAGACGGTCATCGAGCTGCTTTTAGTCCACCATCCGCTCGATTGTCCTGAATGCGACAAGGCGGGTGAATGCCAGCTGCAGGACCTTGCTTATGAATGCGGCAAGCCCGAAGCGCGTTTTTTAAGACACAGGAAAGAGGCCACGGCAGACGTCAGGGGGCCGTTGATCGAGTTGACCTCAAGAAGATGCATACTCTGCGGAAAGTGCGTGAGGATATGCGCTGAACACCAGGGAAGAGGCGCGCTCGGTTTGATCGGAAGAGGTTTTCCCACAGTCGTTCAGCCCGCCTTCGGTGAGATACTTGAATGCGATTACTGCGGGCAGTGCCTCGACATCTGTCCCACGGGGGCGATACTGAGCAAGCCTTATAAATTCACTTCGCGCTCGTGGTTCCTTGAAGAGAAGGACACCATCTGCCCGTTCTGCGGCGTCGGCTGCACCCTCACCATCGGCATCAGGGAAGGAAAGATACTGAGGTCCAGGGGAGAGGAAGGCAAAGGCGTCAATGACGGAAACCTCTGCGGAAGGGGCAGGTTCGGCATTGATTATATCTACAACGAAAAGCGCCTGAAAAAACCGTTAATTAAAAAGGGCGACGAACTGGTCCCTGTCTCATGGGAAGAGGCCTTGTCCTATATTTCAAACAAACTGAACGCTGTGATAAAAAATCACGGAGCGGCTTCAATAGGAGCCATCGGCTCTCCGAGATGCACCAACGAAGATAATTATGTCCTGCAAAAATTCATGAGGAAGGTAATCGGAACAAACAATATTGATTCCTCCGCCGCATTCGGCTACAACAAAGTGCAGAAGGCATGGGAAATGTCCTTCGGCGGGAAAAACCATCCCATAGACCTGAGATATCCTCTGGGCAAAGAGGCCATCCTTATAATCGAATCAAACATCAGCGTCACACACCCGGTGTACGGGCTTAACATCCTCCAGGCAAAAAGAGAAGGCGCTAAACTCATTGTCGCTGACTCAAGAGAGACAAAGCTGACAAAACACAGCACGCAGTGGCTCAGTATCAAGGACGGCACAGGCGTCGCCTTTTTAAACGGATTAATGAAAGTCATCATCGACAGGGAACTTTATGATAAAGACGCCGCGTCAAAGATATCAGGTTTCTCGTCTCTAAAATCAGCCTTGGCAAATTACACCCTTAAAAACGTCTCAGATATTACAGGCATCCCGGAAGATGAAATCATCTCTGCCGCAGAAACATTTGCAAAGGCAAAGAGCAGGATGGTCTCACTTACTGTCAGCGCGTCTGAAAACACAAAAGGCATGGACACAGTGCTTGCCGCCGCGAACCTCGTCAATCTTTTAGGTGACAGCCCTGAGGCCCTGCAAATTCCCGCGAACTACTCAAACAGCTACGGTCTCTACCAGATGGGCGTAAGGCCCTTCCAGCAGCCGCTGAACATGGGCGTCTTCGAGATGCTTTACAGTGAAGAGAGCTCGCTCAAGTCGCTGTATATCATGGGAGAAGACCCGGCAGTCACATTCCCCGACAGCGCAAAGATAATAAAGAGATTGAAGTCCCTTGATTTCCTCGTGGTGCAGGATATCTTCCTCACTGAAACCGCAAAGCTTGCAAACGTGGTGCTGCCCGCGTCAAGCTGGGCCGAAAAAGACGGGACCTTCATGAATGCAGAAGGCGTCCTGCAAAAAGTTTACAAACTGACAGACCCCGCAGGCGAATCATATCCGGACTGGATGATACTGAAAAATCTCGCCCTGACCATGGGCAAAGACGCGGGAGTCAAAAACCTGCAGGGTATCCAGGAGGAAATAAAATCTCTTATCTCAGCCCACGACCCGGCAGGGGAGAAAAAGACGTTCAACCCTGTAGAGTATAAACCTGGAGAGGACCCGAATCCTGATTATCCGCTGAAGCTTGTGATAAGGGATGTCCTTCAGCACTCAGGCAGCATGTCCACAAGCTCCAAATCACTCGACCTCGTTATCTCCGAGGCATTGCTTGAAATAAATGAGGAAGACGCAAAGAGGCACGGCATACTCGATAACAGTCATGTGAAGCTGGTCTCAAAACGCGGGTCCGTGTACCTGAAGGCCCAATATTCAGATGAAATTCCAGAAGGCACGGTCTTTGTGCCCACGCACTTCCCTTACGCAAAGATAAACGCTCTCACTCAGGCCTCCTCAAACGGCGAGCCGCCGATCATTGCGGTGAATGTCGAGGCTACGAAGTAGAGACTGCCGGACATCTTTCCAATGGTTGCAGAGGGCAAGGGCAGAGAGCATAGAGTTGAAAGCTCTACTCATCCCTGTGAACAGTTTCAGGTGAGAATGCAGGGCGACATACTGCGATATATTCCGCTCCTTCACTGCCTGGGGTGCTGTACTGCACCCATTCTCCACGGTGAACGATTACAGCCTCACCCGCATTTACATCTATGATTTTGTCTTTTGTTGTGACCCGAAGCATACCTCTGAGTACGAGTGTATATTCATCAAACTCAGGCTGCTGGCCGGGCTCGATCCAGCCGCCTGGGCTTTTCATCCTGGCGATGCTCAGGTCTTCTGTTCTGGAATTCACCCTTCCGAGATACTCTTCTATGATCTTCGGCTTGTTTCCCGCGGCAGTGATGACGGATGGTTTCCTGATCAATGTCGGCATCTGAAAATCCCTATGCTATTTGAGCTCAAAGTTTTCTATTGAAAGTATTCCGTTAGTGATATTCATGTTCCCGCTCAAAGCCGTGCTGCCGGTATTTGATGAATAATCGCAATTAAAACCGCCGACTAATATTACCGATTTATTAAGATTTAAGTTCGGGCTTTCCGTCAAGCTCACCGCCCTGCTCTGGACAGTCTCTCCGTCAGCGGCGGCATCATAAGCAGCCTGGAGGGTTGAATAATACGCGGGGATTATACGAAGTATCCTCACGGGCTGGTTTGGACAGGTCAGAGAATTTAAGGCGTTAAATGCATTCAACCTCCCGCCGGTCAGGACCTTGCCGGACAGAGATGTTTTAACATCAACATTATTCAGGACGGCATTCTTTATATCAATACCCGTAAGAGCAGGATTGAATGCCTTTATCAGTCCAGCAACACCCGATACATGAGGCGAGGCCATTGATGTCCCCTGGTAACTTGAATAACCATAGCCGCTGATACTGATCGATCTCCTGTCAAGTGTTACGTCATCAATATAAACCCCGTCGTTGTGATTGATAGGATCGGCAGACAATCCAAAGCCGAAATAAAAACTGCCGGACATGTCTGCCGCCGAAGTCAATCCGGTAGTCGAATCCGAAATAAAACTCCCGCTGGTGGTCCCGGTCCTGTAATCCACCCAGCCCCAGTTAATTCCATCCAGGGAATAATTGATGTCCAGATAATCAAAATTATTCTCAAGCACGCCCTTCCATTTAAATGAAAGCGTGTACAGGTTATCTTTTACTGATGCTATCGGGGTCATATAGCCGGCCCATGAACTTGTATTGCCACGATAGTTTTTGCCCGGACTGTCTTCAAGACTGTTAGTGCCGCCATAGCCTGTCCCGGTTGTTATTGCCCAGGTGGAATTCGTGCCTCCCCTGCTCCATCCAAGACGAGGAAGATTTCCGGACGTGCTATTAAAATTCTGGCTGAAGATCGTTAGAGGAGCGCCGTAGCTGAAAACAGGCACTGTGCTGTAAATGTTTACCCCGGGCGCTGCCAGGTCAACGGTGGAGGCCCCGTAATTTGAAAAATATGCAAGCGCGTCGTTGTGGTCGGTTGCCGCCACGGATATTATATTGGGGCTTGTGTAGCTTGCAGGATAAAAAAGGGTTGCATCATTATTTGTGCCGCTGTTTCCTGCTGCGCACACAACGACCGCGGGGGATGCGTCAATGGCGTCTTTCAACGCCTGGCTGTAACCCGTGCCGCCCCAGCTGTTGTTTATTACGTGGGCGCCTTTTGCATTTGCGTAAAGAATTGCAGAGACAGCATCCGCTGTAGTGCCGCTGCCGCCAACGCCAAGAAATCTCAGAGGCATAATCTTCGCATGCCACATGACGCCTGTTATTCCCAGGGCGTTATTTCCGGCTGCCGCTATTGTGCCCGCCACATGAGTGCCGTGAGCAGCGTAATCAGCAGGGTCATTGTCGTCGCCGATAAAATCCCATCCCCGGCAATCATCTATATAGCCATTGCCGTCGTTATCAATTCCATCGACGCAGCTTGTCTCCCCGGTGTTGGTCCAGATATTTGCGCTTAGATCAGGATGGTTATACGCAACGCCGGAGTCAACCACAGCTATCACAACACTGTTTGAACCCGTGGTAATGTCCCACGCCTCCGGGGCATCGATATCCGCATCTGAAGTCCCGCCCGTCTGCCCCGTATTATCAAGCCCCCACAGGTTGGTGAAATAAACATCATCGGGCATAACATCAGCGTGAACAATATAGTTCGGTTCAGCATATTCTATTTGCGGCTCAAGAAGATAATCTCTTAGCGCCTGCCTCAAAGAAACATTGCCAGGCGTCTTAACAAGCTGGAGCCCTCTTAAACCCCCGAATTCTTTTTTTATCATCACGCCGGTCCTTGAATGGACAAGGGAAGAGGCCTGCTTCAATACCAGGTTATCGGCGGCAACTTCGCCTTTAAACTTAATAATCATTTCCCCTTTAACATGTTCGGGGGACAAGAGGCGGTCAACTGCGGCATCAACATCAGCGGCATTGATATTTGCAGCCTCCGCTTTATTAAGCAAAAGAAAACAGGAATATATCAGGAAAGTGAAAATAAGTATAATAGGAGCGAGCTTTATTGCTTTTGTCATCGTGACTTTCCCGGCTCTATTGATGAATGAAACAAGAAATTGCGATAGTTTTATTATAAACCTTTCTTTTGAAAATCAACATGAAAAAATACGAACCTATTGATATCTCAGGAGACGCAGGCCTCAGGATATGGGGCGATGGGCTGCCTGAGCTTTTTGCGAATGCCGCGGAAGGGATGTTTAATCTCATTACAGATGTCTTAAATGTAACAGGACCGGAAGAAAGGGAAGTTGCCGTCCGCGCTGAAAGTATTGAAGATTTGCTCATCAAATGGCTCAACGAGCTTGTCTTCCTCTTTGATACATTCGGCCTTGTTGGAAAGTCATTTGATATAAGGATTGAAAACACCTCGCTGAAGGCAAAGATCTCAGGCGGGATCTTTAATCCTCAGGCCAATGAAAGCAGGCTGCTTATCAAGGCCGCCACATATCACAACCTGTCGGTAAGAAAGATCAATTCAAAGTGGGAGGCTGTGGTAATATTTGATATATAGTCAAAGAGAAATGAAGGAAGTGAGATCATGACCATTGAGGGATTACATAGAATTGACGCCACGAGGCTTGAGGTGCCGAAGGGCTACAAGGCCGGAATGAGGACGAACGGAATTATTTATATTGATGAGGTCCTTGAGAAAGAACTTGAGAAAGAGGCCATTGAGCAGGTCGCAAACGTTTCCACACTCCCGGGGATTGTCGGTTCATCGCTCGCAATGCCTGATATTCATACAGGGTACGGTTTTACCATAGGAGGCGTTGCCGCGTTCGATCTGAAAGAGGGGATCATTTCTCCGGGTGGAGTTGGTTATGACATCAATTGCGGGGTCAGGCTTTTGAGGACCAATCTTGCCAGAGAAGAGGTCGCTCCGAAGATCAAAGAGCTTATCGAGGGCTTTTACAGGGACATCCCGACAGGCGTAGGGTCGAAAGGGAAACTGCGTTTGAATTCCGAAGAACACAGAAAGGTCCTTCTGCAAGGAGCGCGCTGGGTAGTGGAGCAGGGTTTCGGAGAAAAGGAAGACCTCATTCACGCGGAGTCTGGGGGATGCATCGACGGGGCGGACCCCGGCCTGATCAGCGACAAGGCTTATGAGCGCGGCAGGTCGCAGCTCGGAACTCTCGGCTCAGGCAACCACTTTACGGAGATCCAGTACGTTGACGAGATTTACGATGAGAAGATCGCCAATGCCCTCGGTTTGTTTAAGACCCAGATCACAGTTATGATCCATACAGGCTCGCGCGGTTTCGGCCACCAGGTGTGCACGGACTTTCTTGAAGTAATGCAGAGGTCGGCGGCAAAATACAAGATTGAGCTGCCGGACAGGGAGCTTGCCTGCGCGCCCTTTGACAGCCCTGAGGCAAGGGACTACTTAGCGTCAATGAGGGCTGCCGCGAATTTCGCATGGGCCAACAGGCAGTTCATTATGTACTGGGTGAAGGAGTCCTTCATGAATGTCTTTGGCACAGGGCCGAAAATGATCGGCATGAGCCTGATATATGATGTTGCGCACAACATTGCAAAGGTGGAGGAGCACATTGTCAACGGGCAAAAGAGAAAACTTGTGATACACCGCAAAGGCGCAACAAGGGCCTTCCCTCCGGGGCATCCTGAACTTCCCGATGCATACAAACATATCGGCCAGCCTGTTATAATACCGGGCGATATGGGCAGGGCGTCTTATGTCCTCATAGGGACTGAAAGAGGAATGGCGGAAGCCTTCGGCTCCACATGCCACGGCGCAGGCAGGCTGATGTCAAGGCATCAGGCGATAAGAAGGGCGAAAGGGCGCTCTATCCGCAGAGAGATGGAAGACATGGGCATAGTCGTAAGGTCTGCCGGGAGGGAGACGCTTGCGGAGGAAATGCCGGAGGCTTACAAGAACGTTTCAAATGTTGTGGACGTAGTGCATAACGCTGGACTTTCAAAAAAGGTCGCGAGGCTCAGGCCGCTCGGTGTGATAAAGGGATAAAGTTAATGAAAAAATTGAAACTCAGGATCGGCAGGATCCCGTACGCAAACCTTTTCCCGATATTCTACTATCTCGAAAAGCAATGCAATCATTCAGCGTACAGATTTGTCAAAGGCGTTCCTTCAAAGGTGAATAAAATGCTGCGCGAGGGCAAACTCGACATCAGCCCTTCATCTTCCATTGAATACCTGCGGAACAAGAACAAATACCTTATCGTGCCCTACTCTTCCATAAGCTCCTCCGGGCCCATCAAAAGCATCCTCCTGTTTTCGAAATACCCGTTAAATGAACTAGGCGGTAAGGCCATTGCGCTGTCATCAGCGTCTGAAACATCCACCGCGCTCTTGAAAATAATCCTGAAAGAATTCCTCTCGCTAAAATGCAAATTCAAACCCACGGACCACCGCAGCGTCAAAAATATCCTGTCGACTTTTTCCGCTGTCCTTCACATAGGCGACACGGCGATGCAGGAAGCGAAGAAGACAGAAAACAGAAGACAGAAGACAGAAGACAGAAAAAAGAAAACAAATAATAGTCTGGCATCTGAGGTCTGTCTTCTGGGTTCTGAGCCGCTTTTCATCTACGACCTTGGAGAGCTGTGGTTTAAATACACGGGACTTCCATTTGTGTTTGCCCTGTGGGTTGTAACGAAAGATGCTGTTGAGGAGAAAAAAGAGCTTATCAAAAAACTCTCCTCGGAATTAAGGAACGCAAAAAAGTACGCAGGTAAAAAATTCCCGCTGATAGCAAAAGACGCCCCTCAAAATAAATGGCTGACGGAAAAAGAACTTATTGACTACTGGAAGACCATCTCCTATGACTTCACTGAAAAACACCTTGAGGGCCTGCGGCTGTTCGAGAAGTACGCATTGAAATTATCCGGCAAGTAACCCAGTTAAACATTCTCCCTCCTATTCTTTACAAACTTAGGGAACTCACTTGAAATGCCGATAAGAGCTTAGGTTTGTCCTTAGGGCTGACTAAGGGTGAGCATATTTACTTGATGAAATATCTCGTAAAAAAATGAGAGAAAGATGAAGTTAGCTCATAAATTGACTATTGGGTTCCTGGCGGTCGCCTTGCTGATATGGACTACCGGTTATTTGATCATTGATATCAGCAGAAAGACACTGGAAGAGCTTTTCGTTGATAACGCCGAATCCCTGTCTAAAGAGATCCTCTCAGCCCTTGAAAAAGAAATTTATAACAAGGTCGAGGTATTCCGCGAATATTCCAGGGACATATTTGTTCCCCGGACGTTGATAAAATCAAACCGCGAGTTTGAGAAGCTCGGAAACATTCAACAATTCCTCGAACAAAAAAATGCGGAGTGGAAAAACACTCCTGAAAATGCTGAAACTCCGTTTATGCGCAGTCTCACAGAAAACGATCTATCGGAGGAATTAAAAGAGAAAACGGAATACTACAGGGAGAGATACGGCCACAATATCTTCAGCGAAGTATTTTTTACGAATAAATACGGGGCTGTTGTCGCCATGACCAATAGAACAGAGGACTACAGGCAGGATGATGAAGAATGGTGGCAGGCCGCAAAGAAGAACGGGCTATATGTTGAAGACGTTAAATATGATAAAAGCGCTAATGATTATTGCATAAGTGTCGGCTTGAGGATTGACGATGAAGACGGCAATTTCCTCGGAGCAATGAAATTCCTGCTGAGCGCCAAACAGATCACAGCCACATTAAATAATTTAAAAACCTATATACAAAATGAGCAGGACAGGCATAATGTGAAAGTCAGGCTTATCACTCATGACAAGAAATTAATTTACTCCTCAGAAAAAGGCGACAGGCTTTTTCAGGATTTTTTTCATTCCTTTAAACCGGGCCTGTTTCAGGAAATACAAAAGACCAGGGCCTTAAGCGCCGAACACGACGGGAGACTGTCCGTGTATATTCAGGCACAGGACTACAAAGACATTAAAGGCCTGGGATGGATATTAATTACGGACTATGACGCGGAGGAAGTATTTGCTCCTGTCATCGAATTGCGGAACAAGATCTCATTTATCTCCCTGAGCATCACACTGTTTGCAGTTGTCCTGGGCGTTTTCATGTCCTCACGCATTACAAAATCAATCCTGAAGCTGCGGGACACCGCGATCAAATTCGGCAAGGGCGAACAGGATGTGAAAATTGACATTAACTCTCACGACGAGATCGGCGAGCTGGCGGACGCCTTCAACCAGATGAGGGAGGACCTGAAGATGACGGCAATGGTGCGGGACAAACTGACTGAAGACCTGCAGGAAGGCGAGGAGAGGCTGCGCTCGGTAATAGAAACTGCCAACGACGCCATCGCGTCTTTTGACAGCGAAGGCAGGGTCATTTTCTGGAATGCGACCGCTGAAAGGATTTTCGGGTACACCACCGATGAGGCCGTGGGCAGGCATATCACAGGCTTCATGTCAAAGCAGTTCCACGACTTCTGTCAAAAAGAACTGGCCCCGGCAGTTGTATTGGAAAACGAGGACATTATCGGCAAGACAGTCGAGATTACCGGTCAAAAAAAAGACGGCCGGGAATTCCCCGCCGAACTCTCCATTGCGATATGGAGGAAGAAAGGGGAAACTTTTTTTACCGCAATATTCAGGGACATAACAGACCGCAAGCATTCGGAAGAATTAATCGGGCTTCAGCTTAACCGCCTCAATGTGCTGCATTCAATTGAGAAAGCGGTCAACTCCAGTATCGACCTGCATTCAACTCTCGACATCCTTACAGACCAGATCACAACGCAATTAGGCATTGACGCCGTTTCGGTTTTACTGCTGAACAAACACACTCAATCGCTTGACCATGTCATCAACAAAGGTTTCCGCTCAAGCGCGCTTAAACACACACATCTCAGACTGGGAGAGGGCAATGCGGGCCGGGCCGCTGTTGAACAGCGCATCATCGGCATCGCAAATCTCGTGCAGGAACCCGACGGCTTTGTGCGGTCAAGGTTGTTTCCCGATGAGAAATTTGTCTCATATTTCGCCGTCCCTCTTATTGCCAAGGGCGATGTAAAAGGCGTATTGGAGTTGTTTTACCGCAGCCAGTTCGATGCCAATCCTGATTGGCTGGATTTTCTCGACACCATTGCCGACCAGGCTGCCATCGCCATTGACCATGCCTCGCTGTTCAATGACCTCCAGCATTCACGCAATGAACTTATACTCGCTTATGACAGCACCATTGTGGGATGGTCCACCGCGCTTGATATGAGGGACAAAGAGACAGAAGGTCATTCACTCAGAGTGACCGATCTGACCACTCGCATAGCTATGGAAATAGGGATAAGCGGAGACGAGCTCGTGCATATCAGAAGGGGAGCCCTCCTGCATGATATCGGGAAGATGGGAATTCCCGACAACATCCTTCTTAAGCCCGGTAAATTAACGGATGAGGAATGGGTAATAATGAAACGCCATCCTCTTTACGCCTATGACATGCTTAGCGGAACAGACTACTTAAGACCGGCCCTCGACATCCCATTATATCATCATGAGAAATGGGACGGATCGGGATACCCCAAGGGCCTGGAAGGCAAGGCCATCCCCCTTGCGGCAAGGATATTCGCGGTAGTTGATGTGTGGGACGCGTTAACGTCAAACCGTCCTTACCGGCCTGCGTGGGCCAAAGAGAAAACCCTCGCATACATCCGCTCACAGGCAGGCACACACTTTGACCCTGAAGTAGTGGAAGTCTTTATGAAAATGGCGTACAATAATTACCCGCAGGAAGAACCGCAGCTTGGGCCGCATGACGGCTTGCTGCCTCCGGCAAGCACAAAGCCTTCTTTATCGCCTTCAACAATATAATCGAATTTCATACCCTCAAGTTTTTCATATGTCTCGGCATCCATAAAAATCTTGAGGCCGTTCTGCTCCACAACCTTATCGCCGCTTTCAGGCGCCTCGACAATATCAATCCCGTATGAGGGGCCGCAGCAGCTGCTGCCTGCCATAAAAAACTTGAGTCCCCAGGTAGCCTTTCCTTCTGTAATCAGAATCTCCTTTGCCTTCTCTGCGGCTGCATCTGTAATTGTAACCATTTAAAAAAATCCTCCTTATTTCCTGCCCCTCAAAAAACGGACATTCTTGAGACGCTGTTTCATTTCTTTTTAGAGTAAAGGAAATGCACCTGAAAAATCAAACTGCCTGAATCACCAGTAGGGGCGAACGGCCGTTCGCCCCTACTGCAAAATCGTTGTCACATTCCGGGCAGCATTGCCGAACCGCCGGTTTTCCTGTTAACATGTCAAATCGCAAAATTACTTAATTCATAGCTCCGAGGCAAGAGAAAAAGAGATAGGAAATGTGTCGATAAAAGCTGAAACGAACGTGCAAACACAGCCGCAAGCGATACAGATCCGCGATCTGCTTATCGGTCCGCCGCTTCTCCTTGCGCCGATGGCAGGCCTTACCCACAGCGCCATCCGGCGGATAATGATCGGCTTCGGCGGGGTCGGCCTTTTGTCGACCGAAATGCTCTCGGTTAAAAGCGTACCCGTGGAAAATCCCCGCATCTCTCCGTATCTGATCAGGACCGAAAGGGAAAGCCCGCTTTCCTATCAGCTCCTGACTTCCAATCACCAGGAGATAGGCCGGGCCATTGATGCCCTTCACAAATTAAAGGCTGACGCTGTTGATTTAAACATGGGCTGCCCATCTACAGCGGTCGGCAAGTTCGGCGCTGGCGTAATTCTGATGGAGCGGCCGGATGAGGCCCGCCGAATAGTGGCCGAGGCCAGAAAACGCACCGCCTTGCCCCTGAGTGTGAAGATCCGTCTGGGCAGAGAGGCCGACAGCGGGAAATTAAAGACGTTCTGCTCTATGCTCGAAGGTGAGGGCATTGATATGCTTACGGTGCATGCCCGGTTCAAGCATGAACCCTTTGCAAGAAATCCGCGGTGGGAGTATATAGCCGAAATAAAAGACTACATTAAGATACCCGTTATCGCCAATGGAGGAATTTTCTCGGTAGAGGATGCGGAAAAATGTCTGAGGGTATCACGAGCCGACGGATTGATGCTCGGACAGGGGGCGGTGATAAGGCCCTGGCTCTTCTCGGAAATTGCCGGGGCTGTATACGGCGTCGATATCCCGAAGCCGATTGTTTCGTTGCCCGATATTTACACGGCCTTTATCGAAGCCTTGAACGCCGATTATCGCCCGATATACCGCCTGGGCAGGCTGAAGGCATTTACCCACTACTTCGCCAGGAATTATAAATTCGGACACTCTCTGGCTTGCAAAGTCCAGTCAAGCAGCAGTATGGATGAAGCAAGGGAACGGGCCGGGACGTTCTTTGCGAACAGCAAAGAGTAGACCTGACACCACCCAAACCTTGGGTGGGTTACTCACTGATCTCATCCTTGTGCCTCAGATATAAGGCTTCGACTTTATTCCTGGCCCAGGGGGTCCTTCTCAAGAAGTGCAGACTGGATTTGATGCTCGGATCATTATTGAAACATCTGATGCGGATAAGTCTTCCCATTTTCTCCCAGCCAAGAAGTTCTACCAGCCGGGTCAGCATCATTTCTAAAGTGATGCCGTGAAGAGGATCGTTGGATTGTTGCTTAGTCATGTTTCAGCCCTAATAGATCATTTCAGTTTTCAATAACGTTTCTAAAAGTATACACTTAGCAGCTCTAAAATCTCGACGCGCATATGCCCAAGGGGAGATATAGGGCATCGATCGTAGACACCCCTCTGTGAAACGCTAAAATTAAAGACCTGAACCTCCAATACCTCGTATGTTATAATCAACCGTTATTACGGGGACTCAGGCTGTAGTTTTTTCTAAAAAGCCATTTGAACATTCAAGCGTTTAATATCTTTTTATGAATGGGGCATGCAAATGAAAAAAGCTGATGTTTCAAAAACGGGCTCGGTAGATGCAGTTTACTCAGGCATAAAGAAAATACTCGAAGAAGCACGCAGCACGGCATATCGGGCTGTAAACATTGCCATGGTTCAGGCGTACTGGAATATCGGCCGGGTAGTTGTAGAGGAAGAGCAGAAGGGGAAAACAAAGGCAGACTACGGGGAATACCTTATCAAGGAACTCGCGAAACGCCTGACAGTTGAGTTCGGAAAAGGCTTCACTGAGACTAATCTGCGTTATATGAGGCTTTTTTATCTTTTGTTTAAAATTGCTAACGCAGAGAGTTCATTATTTCCGCTGAAAGGAATTCATCACGCAGTGCGTGATGAATTGCCCGTTGTCAGGCCGGATCTGTCCTGACCCATTATCGGCTATTATTGAAGGTGGAGAACGAGAATGCCCGTAATTTTTATCTGAATGAAGCTATCGTATTAATAATAATGGGGCTCTGCCCCAAACCCCGGTTCATTTTCTTGCGCGGCCAAGAAAACGGAACCAAAAGAAGGCCGCCCGGTGATTGTTTTTTCACGGTATGCTTCATACCTGCCCGCTAAATTAAAAAAACTCGCTTCGCTCAAACAGTTTTTAATTCTTAACGCGTTCAGCCATGAACCATCCCTAAAACAATCGAAGGGGGATAAAGAAAAAAACAACTGCTCTGAAAAGAATGAGACGATAGTTAAGTACAGCGTGCTTAATGAAAACAAACAGATGTTCGCCTCCGGTACAAACTTTACCTGCCGACAGAAGAGGAACTGGCGAAAGAGTTACGGCATGAGATTGAGTTGATAAGGGGGGAGAAGAAATTAATGTGATTTTATTAACCGAGTTATTCACTTGAGTTGTTAAACTGTTCAAGCGGTTGAAACTTTTTCAGGAATGTATTTGATGCTATTTTTTATGATTCTGAAAATCGTATACCTGACTCCCGCCTTGCTACCGGCAGTACAATTTCAAGGGCAGCCCCCTTGTCTTTCTTTAAAATTGTCCTCGTTATAAACCTCTACACTACAAAGGCATATGGACTAGGCTTACATATTGAGATATTGAATTCAATTTTTAAGCCTGGCCCTGTTCTTCCCCCGTTGTAACCTCCTATAACCTCGTAGCCTACTAATATCGGGTATGCTTTTGCGTAGTGATCTACCTATCTACCAATGTCGCATATGTTTCGTAACTTTTTCAGGGTTACTTCCGATATTTTGTTCTTCCGAACTTCCGCGCTTCTATGCTATTGTACTGTTGTCAGGTTGTATATCGAAGAGCTGTCGTATTTCACGAGGGACAAATTGGGATAACGGCGTCAGATAGGTGCTTAAGGTATGTTAATGATATAAGGGGGGTGGTTATCAGTGGTCGACGAATATATTCTATCTTGGCTTCATATATCTGATATTCATTTTGGTCACGGTTTTGCATCCGATAAATGGGATCAAAAACTTGTCCTGAATAAATTGCTCGAAGATGTAGCCAATGCAAAAACGCGACAAATTCCAAAACCAGACTTTATTTTCGTCACCGGAGATATTGCAAATACTGGTCACGAATATGATGAGGCAACGGAATGGCTCATCCAGTTAGCTAATTCTATAGCGCTAGATGAAAATCACATATTTGTAATTCCCGGTAATCATGATATTCAGAGAAACGTGGCAGGCTATGATCGTAATTTGCAAAGGTTGCTACATAATTTACGGTCTGGTGAAGAAAAAATAGACGACACATTTGCTCATGATGAAGATAAATTTTTGTTGACTCAACGTCTCAGCAATTATTTGTCTTTTGCTCGTTCGTTTGCTCCTTTTCGATACATTCATAACCACGATGATTTGTTCTGGCATTATAGAATTACGCATAAATCGAATCTAATGATTTCATTGCTCGGATTAAATACAGCTTTGCTTGCCGAAGATCAATATGATAAAGGCAAGTTGCAACTTGGGCTTAAGCAATTAGAGGGTTTTTTGTTAGCTGATAAATCGGCTATGAATGAATTAAAAGTTGTGCTCAGTCATCATCCTTTTGATTGGTTATCGGATTATGAGACTGCGAGTCGATGGGTAAGAAATAATGCTCATATCCATCTTTATGGGCATATACACGGGACAGAATTTGAGAGTTTACGAGCTGGGAGCGGTAGCGAGTATATAAAGATTATATCCGGAGCAACTCATTCCCATTCTGACGAACCAGTTAGCCATGGTTATAACATAGCAGCCTTAGTTCATAATCAGAAGGACAGCGAATATGGAGTTAGAGTTTGGCCTAGGTTATGGGTTGATCCTGCTAAAGAGTTTCGCGTTGATGTCAACAATGTGCCAGATGGATTGCATTACGCTCAGCATAATTTGAAAGTTAGTTTTAACTCTGGTAGCCTATCTGCTGACACCTCATCGGACGAAAGCCCAATCCCCGTTATAATTAAGGTAGCCTCGTTTGGAAGTACACGATTATGGTCAAATTGTGATTCACCTCCGATTACTCCCTCGTGGGTTGGAAGACACGCTGAATTAGAATTGTTAAGTGATCCCTCAATTAAAGTATTGGCGATTACAGGCATTGGTGGACAGGGTAAATCTGCCTTGGCTGCTCGTTACATTGAACACAACGTGAATACTGAACAATTTTGGGATTGGCGTGACTGTCGTGAGCAAGGCGATACATTACAAACGCATCTTATCAGGATTATTGAAAGAATAAGCAAGGGTCGAATTGCTTGCTCTGCCTTTATTGATGAAGGAATTGTAGCTGTTATAGAGTTCTTTTTTGAAATATTAGATGACAAGAAGGGGTTTTTTGTTTTTGATAATATTGACCACTACATTGATGTGTCAGCTAATAAACCGGTGGAAGGAATAAAACTTTTAATAGATAATGCACTAAGGAAGAGGCATAATTCACAATTTATCTTCACTTGTCGTCCCACTGTTGCATATGACAATCATCCGGCATTTGTCCAAATTTCTTTGTTTGGCCTTTCAGAGCCTGAAACCCTTGAGTTATTCAAGTTGAGCGGAGTAGATGTTAAAAAGGGAAATACTCAACAAGGCATTGTCGAAGCTCAAAATCTCACTCAAGGGCATCCGTTGTGGTTAAATCTGATTGCAAAACAAGTTGCTAAGAATCAAAGAAATCTTGATGACATTTTAACGGACATGAGGCAGGGCAAGGACTTGGATCTTCCATCCGTCATGTTAAATGCAATATGGAAAACTCTAAATGATAAACAGCGCAAAATTCTTAGATATATGGCGGAAGCTGTTAGACCGGAAACAGAGGAACGTTTAGAAGAGTATATCTGTAATGAATTGAATTGGAATCAATTTAGCAAAGCGCTTCGAGTTTTGAAAGCCCTAAATCTAATAGTTATCAAGACAGCGCCAAACACTAAAAAAACCTTGGAATTGCATCCTTTAATTCGAAGTTTCATCAGAACAGAGTTTCCGATTAAAGAGCGTGAAAAATTTATTAATAAGATAGCATCTTTTTTTGATTTGCTAATTTCAAAAATGAGGGGAAGTATAGACAAGGGAGCCTCCTTTTCAATCTTAGAGCACTGGATATTTCGTGCAGAGCTGGCATTAAATGCTAATAATTACAAGATCGCTTTAAATATCCTCAATGAGGTTAAAAATGCTTTGCGAGCAACAGGGCATCCTGAAGAATTTGTTCGAGTAGCTAACCTTCTTTTTAAAGAACTCCTTTTTGCTGATGCTATTTTGAATGAATATGCTCATTTTGACGATGTATTCAGTTCCTTTATTGATGTGCTATCTCACCTTGGGCAATACGAGCGCGCAGACACATTTTTAAGAAGGTATGAGGATGCGATTGAGGGTAAAAGTGCGAGGTACGTTAATTTGTGTAATCTTCGTTGCTACATGTATTGGTGTAAAGGGGCTTATGAACCGGCAGTTGAATGGGGCAACCGAGGAGTTGAACTCAAGAAAAAGGCCAATATTGATACGCGATTTGAGTGTGAGCATAATCTCGCCTTGGCACAAAGAGATTCTGGAGATATAGCGTCAGCATTAATCTTTTTTTTGAAAGGCCATGCTTTAGAAGAGGTGCTTGATCGAGAAAAAGTCGATGAAGACAGAGGTGGTCATTTTTATGGGAATATTGGACGTTGCCTCTGGTTTCAAGATAATATTGACGGAGCCTTAATATGCTACCAAAAAGCGATAGACTTGTTGGAGAAAGACGATCATGAGCCCAATATAATTGTTAATAGAGGATGGGGAAATTTTTGGATTGGAGAAGCGTTAGAGAAAAAAGAAGATTTTCATGCGGCATATTGCTTTTATAAAAAAGCATTTAATTTATGGAAATCTATTTTTCCAATAAAAGCTGCGACGGCGAATAGTAAAATCATAACAATTGCCAAAGATAATCCTGACTTTAATAATATTAATGATTACCAACTTGAGGCAGTCTGTAGTAGATGGTCGTGCAAGTGAAGACGAATTAGTAGTAAATTCTTGGTGCCATGAACACGCAGGACAAGCGGTGTCAAAGACTTGAACGGGGGTGGGGGTCACAAAACTTTTTACAGGTGACGGCATTTACCTCTAATCTCAGCAGAGCGCATCGTTCAACGCCTACTTCCTTTTCCCCAGAACATCAATCATCAGGGGGATTGTACTGACTGCTCCAATAATCAGGAGCGTCCACCCTATCTTCTTTCTCTGATCATCTTTGAGCCTGTCTGCCAATAACAGACCTGCGCCTGCTCCTAGCATTGCGCGTGTGCCGGCTATGAGGGCGATTTCCGGTAAAGTCAAATCCGATTTCTTCATAGGTCCTCCTTCGATAACTTAAAGTTTATCTTCTGACATTTCCTGTTTTAATGTGTTACTGACTTCCGTTTTTTCTGAGGGTATCCTCACCTCTACCGCATGTTCCTGCCGATCATCAACAAGCGGAATAGCATTATCCGACTGCTCAACTCCATTGATGGTCACACTCGTTTCTCCGCTGCTTTAAATAATCTTTCTTTGATCTGACGAAAGACTGTAGGATTCTGACGTAAATCTGACGAATAAACTATTCCTTAAGAACATAGTGGGTTGCCCTCCCGGCCCCCTTCTGTCTGATAAGTTCTAACGCCATGAGTCTCTTGAAGTCTCTATTTGCCGTATCTCTTGTAATCCCAAAGGTCTTTGTACATTCCTCGCTGTTTATCCTTGCGTGACCGAGGATGTACTTGAGGATGTCTCTTTGTCTCGTTGTTAACTGGTTTAGTTTATCGGCGGGGACTTCAAAAACAACATTCAGCTTGCCAGGGTTAACCTTAAGAATATCCTCTGGCCCATGGAATGTGACTGTGAAATAACCTGCGTCATAATCAAACATCGGAGGCTTAAGGCCGTAGTTAACCATCATATCGTGCATCCTTTTGAATCCGCCGCCCCTTTCTTCCATGAGTTTCACGTCAAACAGGGCTCTGGCTATTATTGGATTCCGGGATACAGGGCGGTACTTAAATGATTTCACCATTTCAAGAGTCAATGGTTGAGGGAGTAGACCAGGGCTTGCTATCACTATCCTGTTACTAAAAATCTGGATCATCACTGTTGCGCCTGATATTCCATAATCCCTGTGAGCGAGGGCATTTATAACGGCCTCCCGCAATGCCTCAATAGGATACTCAGAAATCTGCACACGTGAAAAACCCTCAATTCTTGCGGCGGTCTTCATGTTCTTGAGGAAGAATGCCTCAGCATCTTTGACCATATTAAAAATAGTGCCTTCCATCTCTTTTTGATCTATTGTGTTTGCCGGTCCAATGCCCTGAAAGGCATCTGCCTTTATCTTACTTTGAGGTAGATAGTATTCAGGATGCTTGCCGAATAGAAGCAATCCGGCAACGGTTGGAACTAACAGTTTCTTACTGGGCAAATAATGAAGCATGTTCCTCTTTCTGAGGTGTTCTGTAATTTCGGCTTTACTTTTTAGTTGGAAGCCAGCCGTCTTAAAAAAGAATTCAGCATCTTTCAAGTAAATGTCATCCAGCAATGCATTCATTATGGGTTTTTTATCAATATTGAGTGAAGTCTTATCAATATCTGAAATACTTTTTCCAACCGGAAGGTCGACTCCGTGCTCTTTCTTGAGATAATGAACCAGTCCTTTGCGAATCCAATCCTTCAGCTCTCTGTAATTCTCAAATCTCTTGTAACTATATCCTTTATGTCCCTTGAATTCTTTCAATAACTTTTTGAGATTATCATCCCTTTCAGTGTCTGTTTTTCCTTTGAGGAAAACGAGAATATATTTCCCGTCGGCCATTGCCTTTCTATATTCTCTTTCCGTCGGTGAAAGGCCGTCTTCATCGAGTGTGCCATATTCATTTCCGAATAGGCCGATGTACACATCGCACTCTTTCAGTTTTTCAAGATATGCCGCTCTTGAGGGTACCGCCATAGGAGGAAACCCTTCCCACATCTCGACATCAAAATAACGGCTGAGAAACTCATTCTCCATAATCGCCTCTTCAACGGCAAGGCGTTCATTCATGAGTTCTTTTAGGACAGAGCTGATGAATATCTTGATTTTCTTCATGTTATCGTTTGTAAAATGTAACAGATTTCAGCAGGAGTTTACAATTACAATAAATCTAAAACTCAGGGGGCTATGGTGTTGCGGTACCTGCGTAGTTCTGGGCCGTAGAGCAGCCGCATCAAAAGTTATCCTTCTGCAACATGTATCCTCACCTCAACCATATGTTCCTGTTGGTCATCAACAAGCGGAATAGAATTATCAGGCTGCTCAACGCCATCGACCGTCACACCCGATCCCACGCTGCCATTGTGGGTTTGCAACACGGTGATATGGTAGAGAGTCTCCCTGTACCGGTAGTGCACTTTGAACGACTCCCATTCAGCAGGAATGCATGGCGCAAAACGCAGTTTGTCCACTTCAAGCTTCAACCCTAAAAGTGATTCCATGATAAGCCGGTACAGCCAGCCGGCCGAACCCGTATACCACGTCCATCCACCGCGGCCTGTGTGCGGTGAGACGGCATATACATCGGCTGCGACAACGTACGGTTCTACTTTGTAAATCTCTACCTCTTCCCGTGATCTCGAATGCCCCACCGGGTTGATCATTGTCAGCAGTTCCCACGCCCGGCGGCTGTCGCCTGACTTTGCGAACGCCATTGCCGCCCAGATCGCGGCATGAGTGTACTGCCCGCCATTTTCCCTGACCCCGGGGACATACCCTTTTATATAGCCCGGATTCAAATCCGATTTATCAAACGGCGGGTCCAGAAGCTGTATCAGTCTATGCTCACGCCGGACAAGGCGTTTATCCAACGCCTCCATTGCCATGGCTGAGCGTTTGGCATCACCGGCTCCTGAGAGAACAGACCAGCTTTGCGCGATGGAATCGATCTGGCACTCGGAATTACCCGCTGAACCAAGCGGCGAGCCGTCATCGAAGAAAGCGCGGAGGTACCACTCACCGTCCCAGCCGTTCTGTTCGATATTACTGCGCAGATGGGCCGCTTCCTTCAAGCAGAGTTCGGCAACGGGCAGGTCTTCACGCAGGCGTGCGATCTCAGTGAACTGCATGAGCACTTTATAAAGAAAGAACCCCAGCCAAATGCTTTCGCCTTTGCCGTGTTCGCCCACCATGTTCATGCCGTCGTTCCAGTCGCCCGATCCGATGAGCGGCAGGCCGCGTTCACCAAAATTAAGGCCCTTCATGATCGCCTGCACACAATGATCGTACAAACTTGCAGTTTGTTCAGACCGGATGGGAAGATCATAATACGAGTCCTCATCGGCGTTAACCTGGCGGCCCTCGATGAAGTGGATGAGTTCATCCAGTACCCCGGTGTCTCCTGTGCTCATAACGTAGCGGGATGCAGCCAGCGGCAGCCAGAGGAAATCGTCTGAACAGCGGGTGCGCACGCCCCTTCCAGATGGAGGATGCCACCAATGCTGGACATCACCTTCCTTGAACTGATGGGCCGCGCAAAGGAGCAGATGCTGACGCAGGAGGCCCGGTTCCGCGTGGATGAGCGACATCATGTCCTGTAACTGGTCGCGGAAACCGAAGGCGCCCCCTGACTGATAGTATCCGCTGCGCGCCCAAATGCGGCATGCAAGAGTCTGGTATAAGAGCCATCCATTGGTCAGGATATTGACTGACTGGTCGGGCGTTTCCACCTGCACTGCGCCAAGTGTGTGGTTCCAGTACTGCCACACTGCGTCAAGAGCGCCGCGCGCGGCAGCAGGACCCCGGAAACGAAACACCAGGTTAGCGGCGTCATCGGTATCTCGTCCTAACCCGAGCCTGAAGATGATCTCGCGCTCTTGTCCTTCAGCCAGATCGAACGGGACTTGAATGGCCGCACAGGGATCAAGTGCAGCGCCTACCTTGCCGGAAAGCCTCATCCTGGTCATAGCCGCAGGATTCCTAAGAGTGCCGTTACGTCCAAGGAATTCGGTCCGGTCGCTGCTTACAGTTCGGGTAAAATCATCTACGTCGAAGAATGCAACCCTGCCGGGGAATTCCATATTGTAAGGGTTTCGGGCGAAGAGTGCGCCGCTATTAGAATTGATCTCTGTGATGACATGCATTGCTGTTTTGGGGCGCAGATCTCCCAGCACCCATTCCACATATCCTGTAGCGGAAAGCCGCCGGGGCCGGCCTGACTCGTTTCGCACCTTGATCACCGTGAACTTGACCGATGCGTCAATGGCCGAGTAAACCCAAACCTCCGAGTGTATACCGCGCTCTGTGTGCTCAAATACACTGTAGCCGAATCCGTGCCGTGTGACATAGGGCGTTGTCCCGCGGCAGGGCAGCGGAGCTGGAGACCAGTAATGTCCGCGCTCTTCGTCACGGAGATAGAAGGCTTCACCGCTCGTGTCGCCCACCGGATCATTGCACCATGGAGTAAGGCGGAACTCATGTGCATTCTCACCCCATGTGTAGGAAAGTCCGCTCTCTGAGATGACCGTTCCGAAGTGCGGATTCGCAAGCATATTCACCCATGGCGCAGGTGTCACCTGACCGGGAGTTGTCGTGATGATGTACTCGCGCCCGTCAGGCGTGAATCCGCCCAGCCCGTTGAAGAACGACAGGTCTTTGCGGGGCATAGCTGCGGCAGCCGGAGGTTCGGAGCGGTGGGTCCGTGTCGGAGTTAGGAGAGGCATTGTTATTTCCGCGGGACCGCGGCGGTTGATCTGGTCCGTTAATGACCCGCGGCTGTCGGTGATGATGGCGCGCGCAACTGTTTGAAACAGTATCCGGTCCTCGTTGGATATCTGGTCCGCGGGCCTGACAAAAATGCCTCCGGGCTTATCTGTCACATTGGCTTCGATGCCCGCGGCAATGAGGCCCATGATCTGGTCGTTCAGCAGCTGCCGGTAACCGGCGTGGTCTTCGTTCCAGATCACCAGATCAACTACAAGTCCTTTTAAACGCCAGTAGGCATGTGCCTGCACGAGTTGGCGCACCAGGTTGATATTGGCAATATTTTCGATCTGCAGCAGTACGATCGGCAGATCGCCTGAGATGGCGTATCCCCAGAGGCCGGATTGTCCCCGATGGTTCTTGATGAGGATGCTCGCGTCGGCCCGCAGGGAGGAATTGGCATAGATTATCGATCCGGCAAGACGCTCGTAGAGTTGCGCGTCGGCCTCCGAGGCATTGAATTGCCGCAGAAGCACCTGGCCATGTGTCCATGCAAGATCAAAGACGCGGTCCGCGAGGCGACGATCATGGTATTTCTGCACAAGGCTTAAAGCTGAATCGCGGGATCCGCCTATGCCGGAGACAATGTCTATTGTGACCGATTCTTCCGGTTCCAGCGTTATCCGATACCGGATAGAGACGATCGGATCGAGCACTGAGCCCTCACTGCCCGAGAGAGCACCGGTAAAAAAACCTCCCGCGCCGATCATCGCCTGCGGGCTGGCGACCGTGTTACCGCGGCCGATGAACTGCATGCGGTCCGTCTCGTAGGAGACTTCTCCTATCTCCGCGCCATGAACGGCCATCAGGTGAAACATCCATGGTACGTGCTCTCCCTCAGAGCGTGGACGGCGTGTGCAAAGGATCGCACGCTGCATGCTTATGATCTCTGTCTGAACAAAGAGATTGCTGAATGCCGGATGCAGTGCGTCAGCGGCTGGCGGCGCAAGGACCACTTCGGCGTAACTCGTAACATCAAGCGCCCTGCGCGTCCGCGCCCGGTTGGTAATGCGGACCCTGCGCAGTTCAATATCATCCTCAGGTGAAACAGCGATCTCGGTATGTGTGTCATAGTCGTGGTCCCTGCAGCGGAACTCCGCTTTAGACTCTGAGAAGATCGCTTCGTAAATGTCCGATTTATTGTCCGGCCGTTTCAGCGCAGGCTGATACGCGGTGGACCAGAACTCTCCGCTCGCAACGTCCCGGAGGTAACAGAACGTCCCCCAGTTGTCGCGGGTACTGTCTTCGCGCCAGCGTGTAACTGCGAGGTCCTTCCAGCGGCTGTAGCCGCCCCCGGCGTTCGTGATCATTACGTGGTATCTGCCGTTGGAGAGCAGCTGCACTTCCGGGTTTGAGGTATCAGGAGTGTTAAAAACGCGCACGGGCATTTCCGGCCCGATAAAGGCCGCCTGTATTTCGGAGAGCTCGGAAGTGTGCGAATAGAAAGCCGTGGCCTTCGGCACCCGCTCCTGAAGCAGCAGCATGGTTGCCTGGAACACCGGGTCCGCCTCGAAACGCTTCTGCATCGGACGGTCAAGCAGCAGATAGGCCAGAGATAGGAGGCTCATTCCCTGGTGATGCGCCATGAAAGACCGGACCAGCGTGTTTGAATGCCCGCGTCGTTGGCGTGAAGAAGTGTAGTCGATCGCTTCATAGAAGCCGTACCTCCCTTCAAAACCATCAGCGGCGAGACGCTGCAGGTTCAAGCACGCCTCCTCGGGCGCGATCATCAGCGCGAGAGTCGAGGCATATGGTGCAATGACGAGGTCCTCGGCGAGTCCGCGTTTCAACCCCAGGCCGGGCACGCCAAACGCGCGATACTGGTAGTTGAGATGAACGTCGATCATATTGTAGCTGGATTCCGATATGCCCCACGGAACGCCGCGCTGACTTCCATACTCGATCTGCCTGTTTACCGCGGCCTTATAGGTCTGGTCCAGCAGCGTGTGTTCGTACGTCGGCATCACCAGAAGCGGCATAAGGTACTCGAACATCGAACCGCTCCACGAAAGGAGGATCGGCTCTCCGCTCGTAGTGGTGAGCAGGCGTCCAAGGGCGAACCAGTTTTCCTGCGGCAGTTGTCCTTGCGCGATCGCTACGAAACTGCACAATCTCGCTTCCGAGGCCAGCAGATCATAATAACTTGAATCTCTCCTGCGCTCATCAACGTTGTACCCGATGGTCAGCAGATGACGCGTTTCATCATACAGGAAATCATATTCCATGCGGGAGAGTTCGCCGCACTGCATTGCAAGCCGTTCAATGGACTGAATTCTTGATTTGGCGCGTTCGCTTGCCTCTGCGTCACGATTTGCCAGTTCGCGCAGCGTCGGTATCTCATCGATACCTTGAACTGTCGTCGGTACAAGGAACGTCAGCTCATCAAGAGCATTCCGGCATTGATCTGCAAAGGCGCGTGCCCACCAGTTCATTTCGCTGTCTGGAGAGTTGTCGATGCTGCCGATCAGCTCTTCGGCGGACAATGCCAGCCGCTCAAGGGATGACCGCGCTGCCATAAGCGATGCAGACGGAAAATTATACAGGGATTCCATATCCTTCTGAAGTTGTGCGAGCCTGGACGGAACAGCTTTTGCTGTAACGTCCGCGAGAATTCTCAGTGTGTCGTTGAGTCCGTCAAATAATTTTTCTCCCAATATCTTTTGATCGGGAAGTGTGAGCAGTCCTGTCCGTAATGTCAGAAGGTGAGCGGCGAGGTTCCCGCTGTCTACCGTTGAAATGTAGGTGGGCGGCAGCGGTTTCAGAGACTGAGTGTCATACCAGTTGTAGAAGTGTCCCCGGTGACGTTCCATGCCTTTCATGGTGCGCAGCGCATTGTCAGTGCGCTCTATGAGTTGTCCGGCTGAAATGTAACCGAAGTCATACGCGGACAAATTCGCGAGCAATGCGAGTCCCATGTTGGTCGGCGATGTACGATGAGCGACTGAAGCAATGCGATACTCCTGATAGTTATCGGGAGGCAGCCAGTTATCTTCCGGGCCTACGAAGGTCTCGAAGAACGCCCATGTCTTTCTGGAAAGCTTCCGGAGAAAGATCGTCTGGTCCTCTGTCAGCCTTGCCCGGCTGCGGGCGAGCGGCTGGCTGATCCACCACGCGGTAACAGGGGAGGAAAACCAGAGACATAATACAGGCACGGCCACTGGTAGAGCGGCCGGATTCGAAAGCGCCAGATAGATCACCGCTGCAAAGGCAACAAGCGGAGCGGACCACATCGTCCGGCAGAATGCAGCGATATCTCCCGCATTGCTATCATTGCGGTCCCGGCCGCTGTGCGGATTCCACTCCAAAAGCCGTTTGCGCGTGATCAGCATTCTCCCGGTTGAACGAACGATCGCATCCAGCGTGAAGAATGCCTCGTAGGGGAGACACACGAGAGTAAATGCGGCCTGAGCAAAGCGCCAGCCGGCGGAGCGCACTGCGGCAGTGAGGTGCTGGACCAGAAGTACATCGTCCGGCTTCTGAAGAAGGTCCATGATGGAGGTGATCAAAGAAGGCATCAGTATGATGCCGAGTGCCGACAACGTCCAGAACCATGCAGATGGAAGAACAGTCCAGCCCAGCAGCAACAGAAGTGTTAATGCTGAGGGCTCGAGACTGCGCCGGAGGTTGTCGAATATCTTCCATCGGGAAAGCAGCGAGAGAGGGTTCTTCTGAAAGTTGGTCCTGAGGCCGGGAACTCCCGGCAGCAGCCAGCGAACGATCTGCCAATCCCCGCGGATCCAGCGGTGACGGCGGCTTACGTCTTCGCTGTAGCAGGAAGGATATTCCTCATATAACTGCACATCGCTCAACAGCCCTGCCCGCGCATAGCAACCTTCGATCAGATCGTGACTGAGCATAAGGTTCTCAGGGAGACGTCCGCCCAGCGCCTGCTCGAATGAGGCCACGTCATAGATCCCCTTGCCGATAAATGAGCCTTCCTGGAAGAGGTCCTGGTAAATATCAGATACGACGCGTGTATACGGATCAATGCCCGGATCACTACCGTACATTCTCGCATACCTGGATAAGTTCGTGCCGGGCAGGCTCACTGCCACGCGCGGCTGAATTATGCTGTACCCGGCAACGGCCCGCTGCCTGCCTTCGTCGTATTGAGGACGATTCAGCGGGTGGGCCATTGCTCCCACAAGTTCCCACGCTGAATCGCGCGGCAGCAGTGTATCAGTGTCAAGGGTGATCATATATTTCACATCAGACAGGACCGCAGTATCACCGACTATGAGCGAAAAGCGTTCTTTTGAGACACCCTGTGCTCCGGCATGCAGAAAGGAATTTAATTCCGCGATCTTCCCCCGCTTGCGCTCGTAACCCATCCAGACCCGCTCCCGGGGATTCCATCGGCGGGGACGATGAAAGAGGAAGAACGTATCGCTTTTTGCATTCCAGTATTTTTTATTGAGCTCTTCGGTCCTCTTCCGGGCAAGCTGCAGCAGCGGCCCGTCCTCCGGCAGGGTTTCTTCGTCAGCGTCACGGAAATCAGTTAACAGGCAGAAGTGCAGGTTTTCGTCCCGGTTTGCCAGGAACCTGACCTCAAGCGCCTCGACCAGGGCCTCGATGTTCTTGGCGCTTGTGAGCAGGGTGGGGACTACTGCCAGTGTGCGCAATTCCGGGGGGATACCTTTGGAGAAGTCCATTCGCGGCAGAGGATGCGGTGTCAATATCAACGTGGCGATCCAGTTCACCAGCGCAACCGCTAACTGGCTCGAGCACAGCAAAGCGAGGATACCGGTCAGCGCAAGCAGCCAGTCATGCAGCCCATCGGCATACGCCTTTGCCAGTAAGCTCCCGGTGAAGATCAATGTGATCAGAGTGATAGAGCCAAGATATAGGAACAAAGGAAAACGCGAGATAGATTTTCGAAGGGTCTTAAAGACAGATAAGCGCATTTCTGCCCTCTGCTCAAGCTGTATCAGTCCCTTGTCTATAAGGTAAAAACCGACGTGCGACGTCCGGTCGCCACTGCCTTTCCCGGCCGCGGCCTCGTGCGCCAATTGAATCGCTTTACGTGCCACCTCGCTCTCGGACAACCGGCTGTCCTTCGCGATCTTCTCTACAACGTGGCGGTAACGGTCACGAGTAAAAAAATCCATCCTGCCGTAACCACCGGCCGGGTCTTCACGAAGTATCCGGTCAACAACGCTCATCGTCTCGACAAACTCGCGCCAGTCCATCGCACCCAGAAAACGGAGGCTGCCGATGCTGTTGCTTATGGAGACCTGGTCGGCGGCCTGCTGCTGGTTCTCCGACTGCACCAGCTGCTCAACCGTCTGGCCGTATTCGGAGAGCCGCTGCTCGATCCAGGTAAGCGGTAATGCGAGGGCAGGCCCCTGTCCCTTCAGCCGCCGCGTAAGTTCCGCGACGAACGAACTCACCATCGGCAGGTCTGAGCGCGCCATATCCGCAATCACCAGGATCAGGCTCTTCGGGTCTTTCTCCGCGGTCTCCGTCATCCGGTCCGCCCAATGATCAGCGTTGTTCCGGTCGATCCTGTCAGCGGCGATCCGGGTTGCAACGCGCCGGAGATTCTCGATCAGCGCCAGACGCAGCATGATGGGTATCGCCCACAATTCACCTAACTTCAGGATAGAGACTGTCTGGTAAGCGTTCACGAAACTGCTGAGGCTCTCCGGATCTACCCGTCCATCGCCATGTGAGATCGTCTCCAGCGCAATGTCATACACGCGCGGAAGACCGGACGACGGACCATTAAGCAGCCGGGGCAGTTCCCGGCTGTAGCCCTTCGGCAAATGCCTCCTGGCCGTGCGGATCTGCTCTTCGATCAGATAGAAGTTGTCGAGCAGCCATTCACCTGCCGGTGTGATCCTTCGACCGGCCTTTACCGCTTCTGTAAGCAGATTGCGTACATTAAGCAGGACGCTTTCATTCTCATCCAGCCGTGTCAGGAGATGCTCCGGTGCATGGTCCGTGCTCAACTTATGAGAGCCCGCGAGAAACTTGCCATGCTGCTCCATCTGATCGCTGCTGAACAGTTCCGCGCGAAGCGGCGGCTCAGTGTCAGGACACTTTTGTGTACGGCTGTTTCCCTGCAGCCTGGCCCGTAAACTGGACAGGTTTTCAAGAACGCTTTTGCTGCTTAGCTTCAAGTTTAAGGTCTCCTTATGAGAAGTAGGGGCGTATTGCCATACGCCCCTACTCATTAAATGGAATAGCAATCAGGGTGGTGTTTGACTGTTCCTCCATGGTGGCCGGTGTTATGTTGTAGTGTTATCATTATAGCAGAATAGCAGATTGCTATCTTGAAAGCTGCGGTCCGAAGGGGCGAACAGCCCGTCCGGCGCTGGTAGTGGGTCAGTTTGAAATTTGAGGGGAAATTAAAAAGTTATTTACATTCTTCAAGATATTTAAAATAGTCAGAACGACTCATTTTTGCTGTATGCATCAAGTTAATAATAATATCTTCATCCCGGCGCTGCCCTCTTTGAAATTTCTCGCAATAGAGTTTAATCTATCCTGATGGCAAAACCTGAATTTGAACAGTTCGGAATAACGAAAGAACAGTTTGATTCCATTTACGCAAAAAAAGAAAAAATTCGGAATTACACTTTCGGGATTAGTTCAGCAGCCGGCATCCTTGCGGGATGTATGTACGGCATATACCTGTCGTATGGTGTTTATGAAACTATATTGTTTATTCTCTTCTTCGGCTGCTTCCTCGGCAGTATCTTCGGAGGGGTCTTCACCATGATCGTAATTGCGCTGTATGTCTTTCTCCTCTATATCTTCTCCCCGGCCTACAGAAGATGCAGACAATATCTCGCCGCAAAATCCAAAGCGAGGCCAGCTTAACATCAGACAATTGCAAGGTTAGCCCCTCTATCTTTTTTTCTTCTTGAAAAGTAAACGGTTACATAGTTATGATATTGCATAACCTAATTTAAACTTTTTAATCAGAGGGGACTGTTGAATTCAATACTTGCCATGCATATTTTTAATATTAATTAAAGTTCCCAAATAGTGAACTTTTAACTTGACATGATAATGGGAACTTTATTATATTATTTACATGGAAGGTAGATTTCACAAGTTAATAAGGAAACTGAATGACGTTAGTAGGCCGGGAAAAACTATACCAGTTCATTACCAAGCATCCAGATACTCGTAGTTTGATAGAGAATTGGATAGCAGATGTTCAAAACGCTAACTGGCAAAACACACAGGATGTCAAGGATCGATATTCAAGCGCCAGTTTCTTGGCTGATAGAATAGTGATCTTTAATGTAAGAGGTAATAGTTATAGGCTTGAGGTCCAAATTGCTTATAAAACCAAAAAGGTCATTGTGAAATGGGCAGGGACACATGCTGAGTATTCAAAAAGATTTAAGTAGCTCTAACCAGGACAAATGAAAATGGAACCGAAAATTATTAAAACAGAAATAAATTACAAACAAACGCTCGCCGAAGTCGAACGCTTAATCGCGCTCGATCCTGAACCAGGAACTCCGGAAGCGGACCGTTTGGATTTATTTTCATTGCTTGTAGAAAATTATGAAAAAGAACATTTCCTCTTCAATTTACCAAGCCCTATAGATGCAATCAACTTTAGAATTGAAGAGCAGGGATTGAAACAAAAAGACTTGATTCCATATATTGGCAGCAAAAGCAAGGTTTCTGAAGTATTATCCGGGAAACGGCCTCTGACTATTCAAATGATTAGAGAGCTTCATAAAGGTTTAGACATACCCGCTGAAGTTTTACTGCAAGATATCCATAAGCCAAAAACAAACAAGTCGTTTGAAAAAGATTGGAATAAATTTCCAGTTAAAGAAATGGTTAAGCGTGGCTGGATTACCACAAAATATCGTGATTTGGATGCTCATGCAGAAGAGTTAATGAAGCAGTTTTTCGCTCCTCTGGGGGGTGAAATTCCGAGCGTTGCAATTTGCCGGCGTACAATACACAAAAGGGCTAAGCAAGAGACAGATATGAATGCTCTTTTAGTATGGACCGCCCGCGTAATGATCAGGGCACATGAAGAATGTTGCCCGTCAGAATTTTTTCCTGGGACTGTGACAAAAGATTTCTTGAGAGAGGTTGCTCGGTTAAGTTGTTTTGATAAAGGCCCATTATTAGCCAAAGAATTTTTAGAGAAACATGGCATAGCCCTCATTATCGAGCCACATTTACCCAAGACATTACTTGATGGTGGTTCAATGCTAACAGATGCTGGCGGGCCAGTAATAGGGCTTACTATCCGACATGATCGGATCGATAATTTCTGGTATACACTTGTTCATGAGTTATTGCATGTGGCTAAACACCTGAAGAATGCGGAGGAAATATTTATTGATGATCTTTATTCCGAATCCGGGGAAGATCCTAAAGAAAAGGAAGCAGATAGATTAACAAAAGAAACATTCATTCCACGCTCAATATGGATTAGGAGCGATGCTTATCTTAAAAGAAGTCCTGGCGCGATCATACAACTTGCAAAAGAATTGCGAATTCACCCTGCGATCGTTGCAGGCAGAATTCGTTGGGATACAGGGAATTATACGCTTTTCAATCAATTAATTGGACAAGGTGAAGTCAAGAAATTATTCATATAAGGATTTAAGAATTTTGGTGAATTAAAATGTTTGACTATAATCATTATGTTCCAATACTAAAAGCAAAAGATGGTGAATTCGGTGCGTTATTAGAACTTCCGGAAGAAATCAAGAGCAGAATAACTCCATTAATTGATATCTTTAATTCTGAATCCGAAATTTCATTAGAAAAGCGTCTGATTAAAATTGCACATAAAATAGAAACTTCATGGGGAAATACTCGCCCTATTTTTATAGACCCATTCGGGATTAACTTGAAAGAACGAGTTTTGGGAGGCAAACATCCTTTAACCTTTATTTTTGACCTCTTGAGAAAGCTTAATATCAAGGCTATTCCATTAACGGGATTTGAGAGAGATGAGGCTCTTATACCTAAAGACTGGCTCTAAGCTATTGCTGACATCCTCCTCAAAAACCTACTAATACATATCTTGAACAACAAGGAGTCTTGCATCTTGAATTCTAAAAAAGATCAAACATATGGAAGCGTGAAAGAGCCATGCTTTATATCTTTTCAAGCTCCTGGTTCCTGATCCACCCGCTCTTGCCGTCGAATCTCTCTACTTTGCTCCAGTCGTGTTTTGATTCGAGGATGAAGATCTTCATGCCTTCATAGAGGGTGAAATGTGTGGTGGCGTTATCCAGCGGTTCAAATTTTGCCTCCGCGTTTTTTGAAACGACAATCGCCTCGCTGTCAAGCACCATCACCCTGCTGTACAAAGAGAACGTGCTTAACAGAAAAATTACCGATAGAACGCCAAGCATTATCAGCAAATATCTTTTGACAGCAGGGAAGAAAATGATCGCGATAAAGATCGCCAAGATCAAAACGTACACAGCGGATACGAATATGGTCAACCCGTTTATTGTTAGACCGCTGAATATGCCCGATATCTTTTCTGTCATTGACGCGGAGGACTGCTGCCCGGTATTTTCCGTTCTCGACAGGGCGTAATTATAATTTGATCTCAGGTCGCTGTCGTCCGGCATAAGTCTCTTTGCCCTTTCATAATTTAAGATGGCCCTGCCCGTCTCACCTTTTTTGAAATAACTGTTTCCGAGATTGAAATATAGATTTCCGCTTTCAACCCCCTGAGCAAGCAGTCTGGAGTACTCCCTTATAGCCTCATCATATTTGCCGCTCTCATAAAGCTGGTTGCCGTTTTTAAAGATGGATGACGGGTCGTTATCCGCGAAAGCACCTGAGACAAGAGACGCTATGAAAGCAAGCAGAGCAAGGAAAATTATTACCCGCAAAGTCCCCCTCTCCCTGACCCTCTCCCGAAAGAGGCGAGGGAATTTAACTTCCACGCTTTTGAACTTTTGCTCTTTAGCTCTTTTGTGCTTCTGCACTTCTCTCACTCCTTATGCCTTTCGAGGTAATCAATCACTTCTCTCAAGTCCTTCAGTGTCTCATCCATTTTCATTGCGCCGAGTTCGGCAGGGGCATACCGCGCCATGTCGCATGACGCGAATATGTTTTTCATTTTACTTAAAAGGCCTGAGTCTATATTTTTCTCCTTCAGCGCGTTCTCAACAACATCCGCTGTTATGCCTCCGGCAGGGATGTGGAAACGGTTGCCGAGATATTCCCTTATAGTCCTGAACACGGAATCATAAAATTCCTGCGGCATTTTTCTGCTGAGGAAATCCTCCGCCTCCTGGATTCCCTTCTTCGCCTTTTTGGGAGCGGACAGCCGCCGCGCGTAACCGATGTCTGTGCTGAGCTTCGCCTTGCGCTTTTGTAAGATCCACGCGGACACAAGCGCCAGAAGCGGCACGATCTGAAGGAGAAGGAAGAACGGATTTTTATAAAGGTAGCCGCCTTTCTTTTTCAATTCACCGGGAGCTTCTTTTATGTAAATAATGTCCCTGCCGAACACCTCTTTTCTCACCAGTCCTCCACCTGTCTGAGGCGCTTCCATGATCGTTGAATTTTCCCGCTCTGCTTTTATGACCTGCAGCGGAATGGCGTTTTTTGCAAGTGTCTGGTATTGGCCCTTGTCCGGGTTGAAGAAACTGAACGAAGCTTCAGGAAGATTCCTTACAGTATCGGTTATTGGTATCAATACCTGCTCGAATATTTTCTTGTCCCCTTCCTGTTTGACCTGCGGCTCATAGGTTTTGAATCCCTCCTGCTGCTTCATGACGGGGCCGGTCACAGTATTGAAATTGCCTTTACCGGAGACGATCATCTTCACGGTGACCGGGTCTCCAACCTTTACCGCTGATGGAGAGGCTTCCATGTTGAATTTAAAATCCCCGACCGCGCCCTTAAAATTATCAGGCCTGTTCCTGTCAGGAAAAGGGAGCACGTTGATCGTCAGCTCGTTGGACTTAAGCTCAATAGGGGTCACTTCATAGCCTCCGAAAAAATCATCATCAAAAAAATTATCAAATTGAGACGAAGGCGCCCTCCTGTTCTTTTTTGAGAGGAGATTGGCCTTGATCTTCGCCGGGCCCAGCCTGAAATCCCCTGCCTTCGTGGCGAATATCTGCGTCTTGAATTCAACGACATCAAAGTTTACCCCGCCCCTTGTTTCCTGATACTGGACCGGTTTTTCAAACTCGCTTGCTGAGAGGTGCTCATGTTTTAATTCAGGATACTGGACGTCCCGCAAGCCGACCCTGTTGATATAAAGTTTTATGCTCAGGGGGACCATTTCGTTTAAATATACCTTCGTCTTTTCAGCCTGCATTTTTACTGTCACCCTGTACTGCAGATTTATCTCCGGCCTTCTCTGTTCACGCGATGTCGCGGGCCCGCCCCCCTTAGACGCGCTGTCTGAAACTTCAAGCGTAAGCGCGGCGGAAGTATAGGTCTCGCCTTTATGCTGGACAGTGATCGGAGGTATCTGAAATTTTCCGGTCTTTAAAGGGACAAGCACGTAGATGTGTGTGATCGAAGAAGTCATCCTGGTATTCACTATCGACATCATTGTGGAAGGGCCGGCATAACGCGACTGTATGCCGTCGATATTCGGAAGCTCAGGCGCGGGTATGTCTGTCGTGCCTTCAAACCGGAGATTAAGCTGAACGTTCTCCCCCATATAAATGGCATTACGGTCCAACAACGCCTCAAAGGTGATGTCTTTGGCAAAGGCAGCGCCCGGCAGCAAGAATAACCCTGCCGTCAGATAAAAAATAATTGCCATAACGCACACTTTTTTCGATACCTCGACGTGCTTTTTGTCAAAGCAGGCGTGCATTTCTTTGTTCAAAGTCATATGCATAATTTAATTAAAATCCTATCGGGTGAAACAAATTTATTAGCAATGTCTGCATTTCTGCGGATGCAGCGTCTCTTTCACGGCCTCCCATTACCAATCCTTCTGCACCTCTTCTGAATGCCCTCTTCTCTCGCGGTTAAAAACATCTCCAGACTCTTCCTCGCCATAGGCGTCAAGCAGCATCCTTGCCTCCTCCGGTGACATCTCCTGTGTCTTCTGTCCGGCTTTGTCGTGGGCCTTGGCTTCTTTACCTTTTTCTGCCGCAGACTTTTTGTCCTTGTCGTCGGTTGTCCCTGTCTGTTCGTTCCCGGACTTTTGCTGCTGCTTGTCCCCCTGCTTATCCTTGTCTGACTTTGCCTCCGGTCCCTTGCCTTCCTTATCTTTCTTGTCCTGCCCTTTGTTCTGCTGCTGTTGAGGCTGGTTTTTCATTTTTTCCTGTAGGGCCTTTATTTTCTTTTCCACAAGCTCACGGTTATATTCTGCGTCCTTATCGCTCTTATCCATTTCCAATGCCCGCTTGTAATAGTCAAGAGACTCCTGATATAAATTGATCGCTCCATTGGCATCGGAGTTTTCCATGAGGCTGCCGAGTTTGTACTTGCTGTTGGCCATATTATACAATGCGCCTTCCTCAATTTTTTTATCTCCGGCGCTCATTGCCTTTGTAAATGCTTCAACAGCCTCTTGATACCTGCCCTTTTTATAAAGCGCTGTGCCGAGGTCGAAATTTACAATGTCCGAGTCAGGCGCTTCCGCCTTTGCCTCATTGTATTTTTCCATCGCCCCGTCGTATCTATCCTGATGATATAATTTATTCCCCTCCCTGACCGCCTTCGCAGGAGAGGCAAAGACAGGAGAAGTGAAGATTAAACAGAGTAATATGAACAAAAGAAATTTTCTCATAATTTTTTTGTTGTCGCGATCTTTAGTCATGCTTTCTTAGCCAATCCCTGATCCCTAACCCCTGATCCCTTATTCTTTCTCCTCTCCCTGATAAACGGTTCGATACAGAGCAGCAGTAGCGCCAGCGCAAGAGGAATCTGAAATTTCTCATTATACCTTTTTACCATTTTGTTCTCGATGTCCCTTCTCTCCATCTTCGACAGTTTCTCATCATAGATCAGGTCCAGGCCGAATTCGGTGTTCGTCGCCCTGATATAACTGCCGCCTGTTGTTAATGCGATCTTCTGTAAGGTGTCCTCATCCAGGCGTGACTTGACCACATTCCCGCTGCTGTCTTTTAAAAATTCCCTGTGGCCGGCCTCATCGGTAACGGGGATAAGTTCGCCTTCTCTTGTGCCTATTCCGATGGTGAAAATTTTAATGCCGTCTTCCTTTGCCTTTTCAGCCCATTTGACAGCGTCACCCTCAAGGTCTTCTCCGTCGGAGATGATCACCAGCGTCTTATATTTTTTCTTGCCGCCCTCGTAACTATCAAGCGCCACCCTGATCGCGTTTGAAATTGATGTGCCGCCTTTTGGTATTGTGTAGACGTTGATGTCGTCGAGAGAGAGCATGAACCCGGTGTAATCCGAGGTCAGCGGGCATTGTAAAAACGCGTTCCCCGCAAAGGCGATAAGCCCAAGCCTGTCGCCCTGCAGTTTCTTTATCAGGTCCTTGACAGCAAGCTTTGAACGCTCCAGCCTGTTTGGCTTTACGTCTTCGGCCAACATGCTCTTTGAGGTGTCAAGCGCGATCAATATATCAAGCCCGCTTCTCTTTACCTCTTTCCATTCAAAACCCCACTGCGGCCTCATGAGTGAAATTATAATTAAAAAAATTGAAATCATTATGAAAGCCGCCTTAAGCCTCTGCGTCCGCTTGTTCAGAGAAGAAGTCAGTTCATCAAGGAGTTCCTTCTGCGCAAACCTCTCCATGTCCCTCTTTCTCTTTCTGTACGCCCAGAGATAAAAAATGACGAGGCCCGCCAAAAGCCACAGGAAATGCATCGCATGTAAGTTACCGAATTTCATATTCTATACAGCTGTAAGCTATTAGCTGAAAGCAATCAGCTAATTTACGGTATCCTCCTTAGCACAGTATTATTCAAGACAACCTCAAGGAGCAGCAGGGCCAGGCCGGGAATCAGGAAGAGGTAAAACAGCTCTTCATATTCGGCATAGCCTTTCTCCTCGATACGCGATTTTTCCAGCTTGTCGATCTCTCCGTAAATATTTCTCAATGAGCCGGTGTCCGTGGCCCTGAAATATTTCGCGCGGGTCTTCTCAGCGATACTTTTTAAAAGCTCCTCATCAATCTCTATCTTTACGTTCCTGTAGACCTTATTGCCGAACATGTCTTTCGCGGGGAAAGGCACAAGCCCTTTTGTGCCCGCGCCGATGGTATAGACTTTTATATTCAGGGCTCCCGCAGCCTCTGCCGCGGTAAGAGGGGAAATCTTTCCGGCATTGTTTATCCCGTCGGTCAGCAGGATGACGATCTTGCTTTTGGCCTTTGTGTCCTTCAACCTGTTCAGCGCGGAGCTGATGCCTGAGCCGATCGCGGTGCCGTCCTCGATTACGCCGACCTCTATCCTGTCCAAGTTCTGAAGCAGCCATCCGTGATCAAGCGTAAGCGGCGCCGCTGTATAAGCCCTTCCGGCAAATGCCACTATGCCGATCCTGTCGTCAGGACGGTTTTTGATAAACTCTCTCACTACGTCCTTGACCACATCAACCCTGCTCGCGCGCCTGACCCCGAGTTCAAAATCCTCAGCAAGCATAGTGGTTGATACGTCGATCACCAGAACAATGTCTATTCCTTCTCTCTCGATCTTTGATTCCTGCGATATCAACTGGGGCCTTGCCAACGCGAAGATTATCAGAAAAAGCGCGGCGGTCCTCAGGATGAAAATGTTGCTGTGCAATTTTATTTTAAAAGTCGCCCGCAGGTTTTTTACAAGTTCTCCAGTTGAAAATTGTAATGCGGGCTGCGGCTGTCTTCTCCTGATGAAAAAAATGAGAGCGGCAGCAACCGGCAGTAATATCAAAACCCACGGATTCTGAAAGTGCATAAGCTCCTTATTTTTTAACCACAGAGAACACGGGGAAAAATAGAAGATGAGAAGTTGGGAAATCAAGAAGATGCGGAAGGACAGTTTTGCTTTTTCTCAGCTTCATATCTTCTTGTCCTCTCAACTTCTTTTAATCTCTGTGCCCTCTGTGGTTGATTTCAGGATTTCCTTTGTCTCGTCAACAAACCTCTTTGCTGAATCGTAACTGGCCTCAGCCTCTTTTTCTCCAGGCAGATATTTCGCGAACTTCACCATATCGCAGCGCGAGAGAAAATCTTTCAGGAGGCCCTGCTGTCCGGTTGTTAAAGTCTTTGAATCTTTCAACGTGATCAGAAACTCTTCGGTAGTCATCTCCGGCGCGCGGAGATGAAAACGGTCCTCCACGTAATATCTAACAATGTTTGAAAGCTCAAAATAAAATTCCCGCACCCTGCCGCTCTTTAAATAATTCTTATTCATAAGTTCTTTCAGCGCCTCATAGGCTGTCTCATGCGCTGGTTTCAGCGGTATGACCGTTTCTTTCACTTTTCTTTTTTTCTTCCTGAAAAATTTAAAGAGGAGGACCGCGATGATTATGATCGCGAGTATGGCGAGAAGAATATAAAGATATTCCCAGCCCGGAAAACTCAGAGGCCCTTTGATGTCACGGATGTCTCCTTCGCCGTTCATGCCTGATTAAATCCTCCGCTCCCTCATCCTGAAAAATCTGTAAAGCTCCCTGTCATAAGGGACGTCCGTGCGGATGTCTATGTGGTCAACGTTTATCGAGCGCAGGAGTTTCCGCCTTTCCTCAAACATCTTGACCGCGTTTGCGTGATACTCATTTCTCAATGCGAAACTTGATGTATCAAGCAGGCTACTCTCACCCGTCTCAGCGTCCTCAAGGCGCACAATGCCTATGTCCGGCAAGTCAATTTCCCTTGGGTCTGTAACTGAGATGGCAACAACATCATGCCGTTTATTGGCGGTAGACAAAGACATTTTGTAATCCTTCGCGTAAAAATCCGAGATCACAAAAGTGATCGTGCGGCGTGTTATGACCCTGTTAAGATACTCCAGCGCAGCGGTAATATTTGTGCCCTTTTCCTCCGGCTCATAATACAGCGCCTCCCTGATTATCCTGAGCACATGGCTCAGCCCTTTCCTTGGAGGCACGAATTTCTCTATCTTATCGGTGAAGATAATAAGCCCGACCTTATCGTTATTTTTAACTGCGGAAATTGCTAACAGGGAACACAATTCAGCGGACAGATGCCTCTTGAGTTTCTTGACCGTTCCGAAAAACGAGGACCCCGACATGTCCAGGAGAAGCATGATGGTCAGCTCTCTCTCTTCCATAAATTTCTTTATGAAAGGATGCCCCATTCGCGCGGTCACATTCCAGTCAATCGAGCGGATGTCATCGCCGGGCTGGTATTCCCTGACCTCCTCGAACTCCATGCCCCTGCCTTTGAACACACTATGGTACTGCCCGGCAAATACGTCCGTGACCATCCGTGAAGTGGTTATCTGTATCCTGCGTATTTTTTTGAGTATTTCCTTAGGGATCATTTATATATCAAGGATCAAAGGTACAAAGGCACAGAGGCACAAAGTGTATTAATAGTCTTTGTGCCTTTGCTCCTTTGTGCCTGATTCGTTACGGCACCTCTATTTCCTCAAATATCTTTTTGATAATATCATCGGACGTCTTCTCTTCGGCCTCGGCTTCGTAGCTGACGATGACCCTGTGCCTCAGGACATCAGGGCCGATGGATTTGACATCCTGCGGCGTGACGTATCCCCTGCCCTGGATAAACGCGTAAGCCTTTGACGCGATGTTCAGATATATGCTGGCGCGCGGTGAAGCCCCGTACTGGATCAAGCCGTCGAGTTCATTCAGCCTGTATTTTTTCGGCTCCCTCGTGGCAAACACAATATCGAGAATATATTTTTCGATTTTCTCGTCCATGTAAATGTCATTCACGACGTTCCGCGCCCGCTGAATGTCCTCGGGTCCGACCACCGCGTTCACCGCGATGTTCTTGTTGGTAAACGCCATGCGCTTCATTATCCTGTGTTCCTCTTCAATAGTGGGATACGTGACGTTTATCTTGAGCATGAACCTGTCAACCTGCGCCTCAGGCAGGGGGTAAGTGCCTTCCTGCTCAATGGGGTTCTGCGTGGCAAGCACCATAAACGGCTCATCAAGAGGGAATGTATCTCCCCCTATGGTGACCTGCCGCTCCTGCATCGCCTCAAGAAGCGCGCTCTGGACTTTCGCGGGCGCCCTGTTGATCTCATCGGCAAGAATAATATTGGCGAAGACAGGGCCTTTTTTTGTTGTGAATGTCCCGTCTTTCGGATTATAAACAAGCGTGCCTACCAGGTCGGCGGGAAGAAGGTCGGGGGTAAACTGGATCCGCTGAAATTTTGTCCTTATAGAGCCGGACAGAACTTTTACCGCGAGCGTCTTGGCAAGGCCGGGGACCCCTTCTATTAAAATATGGCCGTTTGACAGGAGCGCGACAAGAAGTCTTTCGATGAGATACTTCTGTCCCACTATAGACTTTTCAAACTCCGAAATGAGGTTTTGCACAAATGCGCTCTCCTCGCGCACCTTTTCGTTTAGCGCCGTTATTCCGCCGTCCATCATAAAAACTGGCCTCCTTTAAATAGTTCTGATCAATCCATATAACTATAAAAGAAGCGGCACAATTCATTCAAGCATCCCGCATATTTACAAGCGCCTGAACAGGTGATAAGATTTCAGTAAGTAACCGGGAAAAGAGGGGACTGTCTTCAACTCAAACCTCTTTCCCTGATAATTTTATTAAATGAGGGAGGCATTGAAACATGGGCTCAAAGGTTGAAAGTACAATCCTTGTTGTAGATGATGATTTACAAGTGCTTGACTCTGTCTCGCAGATACTTGCAGCGCAAAATTATTCGGTCATTTCATGCGAAACCGCGGAGGAGGCGCTGGATAAAATGTCGGAACATATCGATCTCGTTCTGACTGATTTCAAGATGCCGGGAGTTTCAGGGATTGAACTGCTTGAAAGAATACATGACACTAATCCCCAGTTACCCGTGATCATGATGACCGCGTATGCCGATCTGAATGTATCAGTTGATGCGATCAGAAGAGGAGCTTTTGATTTTATTATAAAGCCCTATCATCCTGATTACCTTTTGTACTCTGTAAAAAAGGCCGTCCAGCATCGTAATTTTCTGAAATTCAAGGACAACTACAAACTTTATCTTGAAGATATGGTCCGGCAGAGGACAAGAGAGCTGGAATTCATGATGGAGCAGTCGGAAACCCTCAGCAAGGACATTGTTATGCGTTTAACGACCGTGGCTGAATTCAGGGACACCGAGTCAGGCGCGCATGTGGCCAGGATGGGGATCCTTGCGGAAGTGCTTTCAGTTGCCCTTGGAATGCCCGGAGATTTTACCCACACGATAAAATTTTCAAGTCCTCTGCATGATATCGGCAAGATCGGAATAGCTGATAATATATTGTTAAAAAGAGGGCCCCTTACGCCTGACGAGTTTGAAATTATTAAAACGCATACCACTCATGGCAAAAAGATCCTGTCGGGTTCCTCGCACCCTGTTTTACAGACAGCGGAATCTATAGCCCTGACCCATCACGAGAGGTGGGACGGCACGGGATACCCGATCGGTTTAAAGGGCGAGGAGATCCCGCTTGAAGGCAGGATCGTATGTCTCGTGGACCATTACGATGCGTTAAGGAGCGAAAGGGCTTATAAGCCTTCCTTGGATCATCAACAAGCCGTCAGCATAATAACAAAAGGAGACGGAAGGACAAAGCCAACTCATTTCGATCCTGATGTGTGGAACGCGTTTATTAAAATGTCTTCAAGATTTGAAGAAGTGTACCATTCAAACAGTTAGTAGGTCGAGGCAGCACCATCGCCCTGTGCGATCCATCCTGGATATACAAATCGCCCAATTTAAGCTACAATTTACACCATGAAGCAGGAGATCCGGGAAGCTGTTGAAAAAGTGCATGAGATTTTTTTCAGGAAAGGATGGACCCTTTCTGCGGCTGAGTCCTGCACCGGCGGATTCATCAGTCATTGTATTACAAGCCTTCCTGGTGCAAGCGCTTTTTTCAAGGCCGGGATAGTCTCTTATTCAGATGATGCTAAAAGGACCTTCCTCGGCATCTCGCTCCAAACGATCCTTGAGTCCGAAGTCGTCACTGAAAAGACGGCGCGGGAGATGGCGGAAAGTGTGCGCAGGATAGCCGCTTCTGATTTCTCCGTCTCCACCACAGGCAACCTCGGCCCCGCCATGCTTGAAGGAAAAGACCGGGGGCTGATCTACATCGCCGCAAGCTGTAAAGAAGAAACCTTCTCGCGTGAACTGAGACTGAAGGGAGACAGGCTGGAGAATATGGAAGAGACCACTCTGGAGGCGTTGAAGCTGCTGCTCAGGCTGACGGAGGCAATTTAATGCTACAATATTACCGCGAATGGAAACGATTCCGGCAAATATAAAACACGAAATAGAAAAGCTCGTCAAAGACCTCAACTACCACTGCTACCTCTACTACGTGCTTGATTCGCCTGCAATCTCCGATGCGGAATACGATAAGCAGTACCGGCACCTGAAAGAGCTTGAGGAAAAATATAATTACGTTCTCCCTGATTCCCCCACCCAGCGTGTAGGCGCGCCGCCGCTTGACAGGTTTGAAAAGGTAAAACATACGGAGCCGATGCTGTCGCTCGACAATGCCTTTTCACATGATGAGGTGCGGGAGTTTGACGAGAGGGTCAAGAGATTTCTCAAGTCGGACAAAGAAATTGAATACACGGTCGAGCCGAAGTATGACGGGCTCGCTATGGAGCTGACATATAAAGACGGGATTTTATACAAGGCATCAACAAGGGGCGATGGTTTTGAGGGAGAGGACGTTACGCAAAATATCAAGACTGTGAAGGCCGTGCCTCTGAAGATTGAAGAAGTTGAGGTCCCCGCTGAGATTGATATTCGCGGAGAGATATTTATGGACATTAAAGAATTTGAGGCGCTTAACAGGGAGAGGGAAAAAGTGGGCGAACCAGCATTTGCCAACCCGAGGAACGCCGCTGCCGGTTCCATCAGGCAGCTTGATTCTTCCATCACGGCAAAAAGGAAACTCCACCTCGCGTGTTACGGCATCGGGGCCGCAAAGGGGATTGCTTTCAAAAGCCAGTGGGAGTTCATTAAATGGCTGGAGAAAGCACGTTTCCCGGTCCCGTCAATGATAAGGCTTGTAACTGGAGCAGATAAGGTCATAGAAGTTATCAGAGAGATCGAGGAGAAGAGAAGTACGTTTTCATTTGAAGCTGACGGCGCAGTGATAAAGGTCAATGACTTTGAATTGCAGAAGGCGCTCGGCATGAAAACAAGAGAGCCGCGATGGGCAACAGCTTACAAATTCCCGGCGCATCAGGGCATCACAAAGATAAATGAAATTATCGCAAGCGTGGGAAGGACAGGGACAATTACACCTGTCGCGTTTCTTGAACCGGTCAGAATTGGCGGCGTCACCGTATCCCGTTCCACTCTTCATAACTGGGACGAGATCGAGAGAAAAGACATCCGGGTCGGCGATACCGTTGTAGTTGAACGCGCGGGTGATGTCATCCCTCACGTTGTCTCAGTGATACAGGAAAAACGGACAGGCAAAGAAAAACATTTCCCTCCGCCGCATAAATGTCCTGTATGCGGGTCCGCGGTTGAAAGGGATGAGGGAGGCGTGGCATTCCGCTGTATCGGATTGAATTGTACCGCTCAGGTCCAGCAGCGCATCGGACATTATGTATCAAGGGCCGCCATGGATATCGAGGGGCTTGGGGAAAAGAATGTCGAACTCCTCTATTCACAAGGCCTCATAAAACATTTCGTTGACATATACAGGTTGAAAAAAAAAGACGTACTTGAGCTTCCGAGGTTTGCGGAAAAATCCGCGCAGAACCTTATGGACGCAATTGAAAAGAGCAAGCACACAACGCTTGCGCGTTTTCTTTATTCGTTAGGCATTCTCCACGTCGGCGAGTACGCTGCGAAACTCCTTGCAAGGAATTTTGAGAACATCGGGGATTTGTATCATGTAAAACCTGAAAGGATCGTGGAGATAAAGCAGATGGGGGAAAAGATAGCCGGTTCAATCGCGCTGTTCTTTGATGACCCTGAGAACCTCCATACTCTCAGGACGCTGCAATCTTTGGGGGTAACCATATCGAACCCGGATTTTTCAAAAGAGAAGGAAGCAAAGCGTCCCCTCGAAGGGCTTACTTTTGTAATCACAGGCACATTGCCGAGGCCGCGAAATGAGGTTGAAGAACTCATTGAACAGAATGGCGGACACGCCTCCGGCTCGATTTCAAAAAGCACGAATTATCTCGTGCTTGGTGAAGACCCCGGCTCGAAGTTCAAGAAGGCCCAATCCCTCGGCGTCAAGATAATTTCTTTTGACGAATTATTAAAGATAATTGAAGAGAGGTCTTAGAGAAATGCTGAGAAGATACTCTCTTTACTTCATCCTGCTGACATTATGCGCCTGCTCCACTGTTCCTAAACATTTTGTGGCTGTTGACTCCGGGACTGATTTCCCTTTAGATGAAACCCTCAAACAGATCGAAGACCAGAGAGTCATATTTGTCGGAGAGCTTCACGCGGACAAAGCCAGCCAGGAAGTTGAGTTTCAAGTCATTAAGCACATTCATAACATGAGAAAGGACCTCTCGATAGCCGTAGAAATATTCCCAGCCTCCCGGCAGGATATACTTGATAGATGGATCGGGGGTTATCTCGGTAAAAAAGATTTTGAGGATTTGTTCAGGAACACTGTGCGCCTGCCTTTTGATGCATATGAGGACATATTCGATTTTGCCAGGATAATGGGCATTCCAGTCATTGGCATCGATGCTGACAAGGCGCTAATTGCCAATGCATCAAAGAATGGCGTAAAGACCGTTCACCAGGAGCTCCTTCAAAAAATAAAATTCTCTGATTGCTCCGCAAATCCCGAATATGCCGGGGTACTGGGATATTTCAGGGAGCGGGAATACCACCAATCCGGGATGCCCTTTCTCTGCGACGGGCAGCGCCTGAGGGATGCGATCATGGCATTCAATATCTCAAAAATTCTTAATAAGGACGACAACTCCACGGTGGTGGTACTCACGGGAATGATGCACGCGTCAAAGATCGCCGTTCCACACATGCTTCAAAAGCATGTGGAAGTCCCTTTTAAATCGCTCATGCCGGCCAAAATCCGGGACATGATAAACAGGGACCCTGATTCACAAGTCGCCGATTACATCTGGTATTAGCAAATCACGCAGCGAACATCACCTTCATGCTTTTGACTTTACAACCCTAAAAAATGTATTTTATTAAATGCCAGCTGAAAATTATAAGAAGTGGACAGTTGCCGTTGTCTTAATATTGATAATCGGCATGGTCATCTTTGCCGTTACCACATCAAACCATAAGTCAGAAACACCCGCAGTTGACAGCGCGCAAAGAAAAACTGCTCCGTCCGGGCCGTTAACGGATTCAATGACGCAGCCTCCTGTGCAACTGGATAAATTGCCTGAGGACCCGAAAGAACTTGCGCTGCTTGGCGACAAATATTTCGAAAGCGGCAGATATGATGTTGCTGTTCAAATTTACGAAAAGACCCTGCAAAAGAACCCTGACGATGTTGATACCTATAATGATATGGGCCTTGCCCTTCATTACCTGAAAAGGTCTAATGATGCGATAAATGCCTTAAAGAAAGGGACACAGATTGCGCCGTCCTATCAGAGGGTATGGTTGAGCCTCGGCTTTATCCTTATGTCAACGGGTAGAAATGATGAGGCAAAAACTGCTTTAAGAAAAGCTGCTGAGCTGAATCCCCAAACCGATATGGGACAGGAAGCTATGCGGATACTCGGCTCTCTGAAATAAGCCGCTGAAAATTTTTCTATTTTTTTTCGTCCCCAGAAAGTGTTTCGTTGTAATACGTTGAATACTCCTTCAAATATTCAAGGAGATCCTCGGTGATCTCTATTCCGAGCTTCTTTAATTCGTCTATTACTTCACAACTGTTCAGAGCGACCATTTTGCGCCTCCTGATATGAATATTGCAATTGCTATGCCAGAAAAAACATGTTGATTTTAAATATAACTGCAAGAAATTTCATTGCCTTAATGGACAAAATTTGGCACAAGCTGTAAAATTTTGCCATTACGGCGTTGCCGCTATGGTATTTATACCCAGTGAATGTGGTAAATATACAACAGCATAATAAAGTTATTCCCAAAAAATTTTATCAGCGAGGTACATATCGAAATGACAAAGACGAATCTTGAATTCAAGACAGAGGTCAAAGAGCTTCTTGACTTAATGATCCATTCCCTTTATTCCCACAAGGAGATATTCCTGAGGGAGCTTATCTCCAACGCGTCTGACGCGATTGACAGGGCGCGCTACGAGTCTCTGACAAACAGCGGCATCATGGAAAACGATGCCGGATGGAAAATAAAAATTACGGCAGACAAAGCTGCCGGGACACTGACGGTGAGCGATAACGGCATCGGCATGACAAAAGCAGAAATGATCACGGCGATTGGGACAATTGCCCACTCTGGGACCAGGGAATTTCTTGCCGCATTGAAGAGCAAGGAGGTAAAAGACAACCCTGAACTCATCGGACAGTTCGGCGTGGGATTCTATTCCGCATTCATGGTTGCTGATAAAGTCACTGTCATCTCAAGGAAGGCAGGCATTGACAGTAAAAGCGGTGTCATGTGGGAATCCGTTGCCGATGGGACCTTTACAATTGAAGATGTGGAGAAAGAGAAAAAAGGAACGGACGTCATCCTGCACCTCAAACAGGATGAAAAAAAATATCTTGATGAATGGGAGATAAGGGATGTCATCAGAAAATATTCAGACTACATTGAGCACCCCGTTGTCATGGACATCGAACGGGAAAAGGAAAGCGACCTGAAAAAAGGCGAGAAGGTCAAAGTCAGGGAAGAGGAGACTTTAAATTCAGGAAAGGCCATCTGGCTCAGAGACAAATCCTCTATCACTGAAGACGAATACAATGAATTTTACAAACACGTCAGCCATGATTTTACAGACCCGGCAAAAGTAATTCACTTTAAGGCGGAAGGGACTTCTGAATTCAACGCGCTTCTTTATATCCCGTCAGTAATGCCGTTTAATATTTACTACAAAGACTACAAGATCGGCCCCGCCCTCTATGTAAAGAGGGTCCAGATAATGGACCACTGCGAGCAGCTGGTCCCGCTCTACCTGCGGTTTGTAAAGGGCGTGGTCGATTCATCGGACCTGCCGTTGAACGTATCAAGAGAAATGCTCCAGCATAACAGGCAGGTTGAGATTATAAACAAGAACATCACTAAAAAGGTGTTCGACACGCTTGCCGAGATGAAGAAGAATGAATATGAAAAGTACCTCACGTTCTTCAAAGAATTCGGCAGGATTTTGAAGGAAGGCATCCATTATGACTTTTCAAGAAAGGAAGCCATCGCCGACCTGCTCCTGTTTCAGTCTACACAAAAACCCGCTGACACGTACACAACACTTCAGGAATATATCGCGGGCATGAAAGAGGGGCAGGAAGATATTTTCTATATCACAGGTACCTCGCGTGACGAGGTTATGAAATCGCCGTACCTTGAGGCCTTCAATGCCAAAGGCTATGAAGTGCTCGTCATGCTTGAAGAGGTTGACGATATCATAATGAGCAACCTGCACGAGTATAAGGGCAAGAAGATAAAATCCGTCATCAAAGGCGACATCAAACTTGAGAAGTCCGACGAAAAAACAGAAGAGGCGAAAAAGAAATTCAGCGTGCTCCTTGAGCTTATCAAAAACCAGTTGAAGGACGAGGTGAAAGACGTCAGGCTCTCAGGCAGGTTGAAAGACACCGCCTGCTGTCTTGTTGCCGATGAAGAAGGCATGGCCCCCGAGGTGGAAAAACTTCTCAGGCAAATGGGGCAGACTGTCCCCGAAAGCAAGCGGATACTTGAGATCAACCCGTCGCATCCCCTATTCGAGGCGATGAACAAGTTATTTGAAAAAGACCAGAAGAGCGTTGCCCTCGAAGAATATATAAAACTCCTCTACGGCCAGGCGCTCCTGCTTGAAGGCTCAAAGCCCAAAGACCCGGCAGCTTTTGCAAGCGCAATTACAAGGCTGATGGTAAAAGACGCGGAGAGGGCTACTTAATCCTCTGCTTTGCTATCTCGTGGGCGAAGATCGCGCAGGACATGGCGACGTTGAATGAAAGCTGAGCGCCTCTCATCGGGAGTGTGATCTTCAGATCAAGGTGCTTCTGGATGCCATAGCGGAGGCCTGTCCCCTCCGAGCCTAATACCAGGCATATCGGAAACGGTAAAGAGACTCTATTGATGTCCTCTCCGCCTTCAACGACAGTGCCAACAGCCCAGTAGCCCGCCTTCTTTGCCTCTATAAGAGTTGTCGTAAGATTTGTCACCAAGGATACAGGGACGAAATTTTCACCGCCGGAGGCAACGTGTATGACTGTCTCGTTGACCTCGCAGGAGCTGTGCTGAGGGATGACAAGAGCGAACCCGCCGAAACACGCGGCAATCCTCATGATCGAACCTAAATTGTGAGGGTCGTTCAGACTGTCCAGAAATATAAATGACAGACGTTCTTTTTCTGGGAGGCCCAATAATTTCTCAAAAGGAGTGTAGGCATATTTGTTTACCTCGGCGACAATGCCCTGCAGGCGATCTGCGCGTTTGATCTTAAGCAAATCTTTCTCAGTCACTTTAGTAACTGGAATGGCTTCACTTTTCATGAGCTTCATAATATGCGGGGCATCGAAATTGTCCTGCACGAATATTCTTCTTATGCTTTGAGGGTCGGCCTTCAGCCTCTCCCAGATTGAATTTTTCCCGTATAAATACATCCTGTTTTTAGTCAATGGGTCCTCCGGAAACTTGTTTTAAGAGCATTAAGCTTATCCAAATTAATGCAAAGTATTCAACTATGTCAAGGAAAGCAAGCCGGACACAGTTGTAAATTTCCTGATTTTTAGATTATTGTTTATAATTGCTTTCATTAGATAAAACAGAAAGCATCGCATTTTTTAATTTTGACCAACCGTGATACAGTGTATCAACTATTAGCCCGGAGGCAATTCATATAAGATGAAAATAGCGTTGATTATTCCAAGGAACAGTTCCGCAGACGAAAAGAGTTTTTACGATCTGAAATTTGTTTCCGCGTTCCTGCTTTCAAAAAAAAGCTTTTCATATCTTCTGGCTGTTCCCACGCTAACTGCTTTAACTCCGCCTGAACACGAGGTAAGGGTCTTTGATGAAAACATAGAAGACATTGATTATGACTGGGCGCCGGATTTAGCCGGGATAACTGTCAGGACAATGTTTGCTAACAGGGCTTACATCATATCCGAGAACTTCAGGAAAAGAGGCGTCAGGACTGTGCTGGGAGGCATTCACCCGTCAATGTGCCCTGACGAGGCCCTCCAATACTGCGATACGGTAGTGATCGGAGAGGCTGAAGAGATCTGGCAAAAACTTTTAGCGGATGCCAAGAATGGAAACCTGGAAAGAACATATAAAGCCGGCAGGACAGTTGATCTGACGGCCTTCCCTGTCCCGGACAGGTCAGCCCTTTCAGCAGACAGATATCTCGCCAATATTGTCCAGACGACAAAGGGGTGTCCCTTTCATTGCGAATTTTGCTCTGTTCATGCCTTTGACGGGCAGAGGATCAGAAACAAAACAATTGCACAGGTCATCGAGGAGATCAAGACGCTAAGCGGTCCGGTTGCAGGCTATAAGAAGAAGTCCATATTCTTTGCCGACGACAATATCATCGCAAATAAGAAATTTGCAAGTGAACTGTTTACAGCCTTAAGACCGTACAAGCTCAACTGGTCGTGCCAGGCGTCAATTAATATTTCAAAAGAAGACGAGCTTCTTGCATTGATGAAAGAGAGCGGGTGCGGCGCGATACTGATCGGGCTTGAGTCCATATCTGAAAAAAACCTGTCCCGCATGGACAAGGGGATCAACCGGAAGCATGATTTTGCGGAAGCGATAAAGAAGATACAGTCCTACGGGATACTGGTCCAGGGGTCTTTCATCCTGGGGTATGATTTTGATACCCTATCATCTTTTGATGAGCTTATGGACTTTATCGACAGCTCAAGGTTGTTGATGCCGCTGATAAATATCCTCACGCCGTTTCCGGGCACAAAGCTGTTCAGCCGCCTTGAAAAAGAAGGAAGGATCATCCATAAGGACTGGAGCAAATACGACGCAAAGAACGTTGTTTTTTCCCCTTCCCTGCTGACGCCGGAAGAACTCTTAGAGGGACACCGGAGAGTGATAAGACACGTTTACTCATTTGATTCCATATATAACAAGTTGACGTATTACTGGGGCATCGATTTCTGGAAACATTCCAACGAGAAAGACCCTATAAAGTTTAAATACCGTCTTCTATTTGCCGTCAGGCTTTTCAGCTTGCTGTTTTCCCTCAACCTGAAAAGGTCCCGGTTTCTTCTCAGGATACTGCCGAAGGTTTTTCAAAAGCGGGTAAGGATATCAACGGTCCTGACATTAATGGCATACAATGACTATGCGTATACGTCATGAGGACAAGCAAATAATAATACCTTGCATTAAGATCCCCTTCAGCTTATTGATTCAATTAAGTTGTGCTATCTTTTGCCGAAAAGTTAGATATAATGTACTATATTTATTTTTAAAATTACGGGAGGGCTTTGATGTCTCAAACTTTTAATAATGCCGCCTCATGCTGGAAGGCGATATTGGCCGATGCTTCAAAAAACAGGGGGCTGCTGCCGGTCATTGAAAAATTCGCGCGTGAAAATACCGCCCCGACAAAGGTGGTATTCGGCACATCCGGCTGGAGGGGAGAGATAGGCACTGATTACACTTTCAATAATGTAAGGATCGTGACCTCAGCGATTATCAGGATGTTTAAAGAGAACGGGCCTTCTGTCATGCAGGCGATGGGGGTTGAGGGTTTTGAAGAGATTAAAAAGAAGGGCGTCATTGTTGGCCATGACAACAGGTTTCTTGGCAGGGATTTCGCGATGGAGGTCATCGGGCTTCTTCAAAAGGAAGGAATAAAAACCTGGTACGCCGGCGAGGCTGCCACGCCTGAATTTTCAGCGGGCATCGAGATGCTGAAGGCCGCGTGTTCGATCAACCTTACCCCTTCTCACAATCCGTCAAATTACGGCGGTTTTAAATTCAATCCCTCTGACGGAGGCCCGGCAGGCCCTGAGATCACGTCAAGGATCGAAGAGATCGCCAACAGTATGATGAACGAAGCGCCTGTGCTTAAAACAGTTCAGCCCCAGCAAATTGAGAAGATAGACCTCACGGACCTGTATATCAAATTCATATCAGAGAGGAAGACCCTCGACATTCAGAAGATACGGGATTTCGTGAAACAGGAAGACTGCGTCATCTGCGTTGACAACGTTCACGGCGCTACAAGGGGACGGATCCAGAGGATAATCGGGGACAGCGGTAAAATAAAATATCTGCGGACCGAGGACGATTATCTTTTCGGCGGTGTTGCACCTGAGCCTTCCGATAAAAACATGGCTGGGATTGAAAAAGTCATGAAGGAAAGTCCGGCAAAATTCAAACTCGGCGTCATTCTCGATCCCGACGGCGACCGGATACGCCATGCGGATGCGAAGATGAAGATCCCCATGAATTATTTCGGCGCTATGGCGCTGCATTTCCTCCACGTGCACAAAGGCTTTCCGGGCGTAGCGGTCAAGTCTGTGGGAACAAGCAATCTCGTCAACGCTGTTACAAAGAAGCTCGGCATCCCGCTCAGGGAGACAAAGGTAGGATTTAAAAATTTCCGGCCGTACATGATCAAGAATGCTCCTGAGAGGGCGATTGTTGTCTTTGAGGAATCAGACGGTATTTCAGGATACAATCACACGCTGGAAAAGGACGCCCTGTTCGGCATCCTGCTCGCAATTGAAATGCTGGCCGTCACCGGAAAGAACCTGAGCGATTATCTAAATGACATCATGGATGAATTCGGACACTACTATCCCGACCGTTCTGGAATTGAAGTTGACAGGGCCTTGGCCGGGGAACCGCTTCTGAAAAAACTCTCCGTGATCAGGGAACACTATAAAGAAGGAACAGCGGTTGATATAAACGGGACGCGGCGGACCGTTAAAGATGTCATAACCGTGGACGGCACCAAACTGGTCTTTGACGACGGCTCGTGGCTCATGATCCGTCCCTCAGGCACAGAGCCCAAGGTAAGATTCTATATTGAAGCCAGGACAGAGGATGGGAAGAAGGCCGTGTTCGCTACAGCGGAGAGAATGACCAGAAAGGCGATTGGAATTTAGCCTGTCCCGCCGATAATATTATTGGCCTTGAGGGACCTGCTGTTTCTCAGGGATTCGAGGTAGGTCCTTACAAGTTCGATAATGGCCCGGTACTTCTGAAAGTTCATGGAGAGCTCCATGAACAGATCCTTGTGCATGAATTCAGATGCGATCCTGTATGAACGCTGGCCCTGCAGTATGTAGAGATCGGAAAGGCTTGAACCCGGCACAATAACACTGCCTAATAAAAGCTCCTTGCCTCTCCTGCCGGTCAGCGCAGTGGGAAACATGCCTAACATAAAAAGCGTATAATCGCCTATGTGTTTGTGGACCTCGAATTCGCGGTCAAAACTCTGCGCGTTCATAAGGACATCTCCCTCCGCAAGCATATCAGCCATATCTTCAACGATTCCACCCTCGGAGTCCCTGATCTTGTAGAAGCTGTCAAACAGAAGGAATTCACAAAGTATCTGCTCTTCAATGTAATACGCAACTTCAATCTTGTCCGTGGGATTTAATTCAAACCCGTACTCAAGGGCGTTCCTGAAGAGTTTTCTTAGCGGATGGTCAGCTTCAATGTCAGGTCTTTTCAACATGATCAACCTCTGATTATCTTATCGTATTTCGATGTGAAAACTTGAGGGGGCCTGTTTATGTTTTATTACTCGATTCCGTCATTCCGGCGGTCTCCCCGATTACTCCCTTCGAGGACATGCTTAAGCCGGAATCCAGTGCCCTATGACAAGACTCTGGATTCCCGCTCAACAGACCGCGGGAATGACAGACAAGAACAATAAGCAGAGCTTCGAGGAATTCTGTTGATTTAAATTTTTTATCCTCCGGTGTTAATTTTTTCACCGTATTAGCCGATATAAGAAAGGTGACGCATTGCCTTGCTTTATAAAAATTACATGAAATGAAAGTTACCGAGGACATGCAAGGGAAAAAGACAGCCGATATATGGATAATTTCCGAGGGCAGAATTGCCAATCTGGACCTGAGCAATCTATGTAAAGAGCCTGTTTCAAAACTGGTCACGGAATACAAGATCTCAGAACTGGCAAGGTATTTACTCAATCCGGGACAGGTAGCAATAGACGAAAAAGTTGTCGGCTGCAAGGTGCGTTACCGCAGCTCTTCATCCGGCAGTATAAAACGTCTGGTCAAGAAGATCCTGCCCGGAAAAAAGGCATCTCCCGACAGCGACATCCCCAATATAGAAGAGATCACGTCTAAGTCAAAGATCGGCACGCCTGCCTTTACGGATGAAGACCTCAACGCGCATTTCGTAAAGATCAGCGATTTACTCAGGCCCTATGACCCGGTCCAGAAAAAACTTGAAAAGCTGGACAGCGCGGCAATAGAGGATATAACAGCGATATGCGAGGACATCGGCGCCAACCGCTACCAGTTGAACCTGCAGGGGAACATAAATGACAAGATAAATTATATCAAACAGTCCATATCCAGGAAGGTCAGGGTCGTTCTCGGTAAAGTTTATCTGTCACGGGGATTATTTGAGATGAGGGGTTTTAATTTTCGTGCGTATAATACGCACAATTATTACCGCTTGATAAAGTTTGTACAAAATAACCGCCCCAGATACTGCGTGCTCGACGCCGGTTACAAGCTGGAGTACTGGGTCGAAGACAATTCACTTGTAAATTTCATGCATGTCTTTGAACAGTCCGTCAAAACAGATTCCAAGCTGCGGGAGGCCCTTGCGCTCTGCGTTAAAGGAGAGGCAAAGCCGCTGAAATTGTTTTTCTCTGAAAAGCTGGAACATGAATACTCCGAAAAACATCTCCCCATGACATACCGCAAAGTATTCGGCATGTATGACATCAAACAGGATGAGAAAGAGGCCATCGCAAATATCTTAAATAACCACCAGAGGGTGGTCTCGTTCAATTATGTGCCGCAGGACGGGACTGAAAAGCAAAAACTGTTCATAAACATCTCCGTGCTTCATGATATGAAGGCGCTTGAATCAATAAAGAACAAACTGCCGCTTTTATACTCGGAGATAGACAAAAAAGCCCCGCCATCGGACGTGGGGAAGTTATACCTGCTGGATTCTATGAGAGGGTTTCAATATGTATAGCATTTACAGGGACGAGGATTACAAGTGGATAAAAGAGCTGATGTCATATCCCCGGACCCTTCAGCAGGACCTGAGTTCTTTTAAAGACACCTCCCAGGTCAAGATACCCGATGACCCAATCGAAAGAGTGGTCTTCCAGGACAAGGCAAAAAAAGCCATCAGGAAGATCGCGCAGAACAAGGGCCACCTGCTCCTGGTCGGAAAACCCGGCACAGGGAAGTCACTGCTGGCCGACCTGTTTAACAGTGTCATCGACAAATCACTGGGAGATTACATCAGGCCGAAGGAATCAATTGTTGCATATCCCGGTAAAGACCAGAACCATATGCGCATCGCATACGCGGAGCCTGAAAAGGTGGAGAATTTCATCTCTATGGTGAACAACGCCATTGAGGACGCAAAAAACAGCTTTGAGGATTTCTCGCTCGAAAGTCAGATCAAGTCTGTCAGCAAGGTAAAAACAATACTGTTATGGACCACAGGAGTGAGTGTCGTCGCGGGGATCTTTTTCCCTCCCGCGTTTGTCATAACCGGCATATCAGGGATAGGCGCCATATTCATGTTCATGCAGGAGAACAACCACAAAGTGCAGGAGAAGATACAGCAGGAAATGCAGCACGGTAAATCAGTGAACGCCAAGCATCTGACGGACATGGTACCGGAGATACTGCATGACCCGAGGAAAGACACGAACCTCATGATAAGGATATCCGAGCCTAATTCAAAAAACATGAAGGGCGGTTTCAGGCATGACCCTTACCAGTCGGGCAACCTGCACACGCCGATACACAAAAGGGCCTATATCGGGGCGCACGCAAAGGCGCCTATTATCTATATCGACGAGCTAAAGACACTGATAAAAGAAGGCTACATGCCGGGCCTTCTTGAGATAATGCAGAACAAAAAATATATCCTCGAGGGGGGCAGCAACACAGGCAGCGGCGCCGCCGACAGGACGGAGAATTATCTGAGGGCCGACAACATTGTCATCGCCTGCTGCAATCACGACACATTGAAATATCTTCAGGAAGAAGGTGACGGGGCGTTCCTCAGCAGGATAGAGGACAAAGGCGAGATCATACACATGGAAAGCGCTGTCCCGGAAACAAGGGAGAACATTGCGCAGGTTGTGCAGTATATAAAACAGGAAATAGACAACCTCGGCAGGGAGTTTGAAAATACGTGGGGAGCTGTGATGGAAAAAGAAGGACACACCGGGGTAAGGAGAAGATGCGAGCAGATCTACGGAAAGAAACTGCCGCTTGATTACAAGCTGAAGGTGCGTGAGTTCACAAGTGATGCCGTTGCTGAGATCGTAAAGGAACTGCGGTGCAGGAGTTCCGACGGCAAATTAAGCTGCATATTAAGACCGGTCAACGGGATCATAAAGACAGCGGAGCTTGAGGCAATAAGCGGGAATTCGGACCTTGTGGAACCTCGTCATGTCAGGAGCGCTTTGGCTGAACACCTGAGTCTCGAGGGCGCAATTTCCAAAGAAATAACAGAACATAAAAAAGACCTGAAGAAATACATATCCTCCATGACGGATTCAATAGGTTATGTCGTAGGGCTTGCGGTGACTCATTCCGTTTCAAGCGGACAGATGTTCGGACAGCCGCTGCCTATTCATTGCCAGATCACTGTCGGCGGCTCAGACGTAATCACCGCGCCGGGAAAGCTTGGAGAAATTGCAAAGGCGGCGGCGGAAAATGTCAGGGCCTCGATTAAAAAATTACTTCGCCAGGTCGGGGCGCCTTATGCGGGGTATGAGATGCATATCGAATACATTCAGGCTCACGGCGGGGTGGAAGGCGACAGCGCTTCTGTAGCAATGAACATCGGTTTGATATCGGATTACATACAACAGCCCGTAAGTCAGAAGTACGGCATAACAGGGTCCCTGACCGGCGAAATAATTTTGCCGGTGGGAGGAGTTACTGAAAAGGTAAGATCTATAATGGATATTGACCTCACGATGGAAGGCGCGTGTATCCCGTGGCAGAACAAGCACGACATCGAGCCGCTGCTTATAAATATGGAGTTTGAATACATTCAGAACGAAGATGTGCCCGGCATCAGGATTTTCAGGACGGAAGACAAGAAGGACCCCTTTGATATCTTCTTCTGCAAAACTAAATATAATGCCTATAGAATTTTAATGGGGGTAAGCAAAGAAGAAGTCGAGGCCAGAATAACAGAGCGCAGCGAGAGAGACCTCGATTTCATAAAAAATACAAAAAATAAAAAAATTGAGAAAGAAAGTTAATTATCAGCGTTCACAAACAAGCGACGCATACATTATCTTTGATTTTCCCTCAGCCTTCTTCGCAGTCATCTCAGCGCCCTTGGCAACTAATGCGCTTGCTGATTCAGTGTTATCATTAGCTGCCGCGTAAACAAGGGCCGTCCTGCCTTCTTTGTCTTTTGCGTTGACATTAGCGCCCTTGGCAATCAACGTATTCACTGTCTCTGTATAACCTCCGAATGACGCCGCCATTAAAGCTGTTTCTCCAAAGAGGTCTTTTCCGTTAACGTTAGCGCCTTTTGCAATCAGCGTATTAACTGTTTCTGTACGGCCTCTCAGCGCCGCGTAAGTTAAAGCTGTTCTGCCCTTACAATTTTCAACATTGATGTCAGCGCCTTTGGAGATCAGGGTATTCACTACCCCGGTATGGCCGGCTAATGCCGCAAGCATTAAAGGTGTTTCACCGTTAGTGTTCTTTGCATTGACATCAGCGCCTTTTGCGATCAGAGTTTTTACTATATCATTGTGGTTCCCGACAGCCGCTTCAATAAGGGCGGAACTTTTCTTATTGCTTTTCGCATTAATATCAGCACCGTTTGCTATCAATATGTTCACGATCTCAGTTTGCCCGGTAAATGCCGCAGCCATTAACGCCGTTTCTCCATTATCATTTTTGGCATTGACGTCCGCTCCTTTGGCAAGCAGAGTGTTTACTATTTTCGCATGTCCAATAAGTGAAGATGCCATCAAGGCTGTTTCTCCGTCAGAATCCTTTGAATTGACATCGGCGCCCTTTGCAAGCAGGGAATTTACCGTATCGGTAAGCCCCTCAAACGCCGCAGTCTTCAGATCTATGTTATTTTCTGCAAATGAAACAACAGGACTACCTGCCAGAGCTAATACAACCATACAGATTATTAGCACTACGTTTCTGATCTGCTCCTTCATAATAGCCTCTCTTTCTCCGTTTGATTTTAAACGGTTTCCTAATTTGGAATAGTCTATTTTATCATTAACCACATTAGCTTTGTAAAGCATTATTTAATATGATTAATATCATACCACAACAACTTATATTAATTTAGTTATAAGAACTGCAAATAATTTGCCAGAAAATATGTCTTTAGAAATCAAATAGTTCAAAAAAACAAAATCCAATTTACCTGCCACATTGGCAGGCACATTGCCATTCTGGCACTCACCCGGGTTCATAAAAACAATCATTTAACCTGCAAATATCTTATCGGATTTTCCGAGACAGCCTTCATCACGACTTCCCTGTTTAACCCAATCTGTATTAACCTCTCTGATGATTCGTGAATTGTCATGCAACCGCCGAGAAGCTTATTTTCGCAGTCCCGTATTCCTTGTGAACGGAATTTTAACTCCGCGTCTTTAATTGTGTCTGAGACAATGATGATCCTGTCCGGGTCCTTTATAGAGAAGATAAGTTCGATCATCTTCTGGTCAAGATGAAAAGGGTCTGCGATGACTTCGACGTAAATCTCCTTATTCATCAACCCGAAACCGGCAATCCCCGGTTCTCTGTGATGAATTCCCCGCATTGCATTAAAGAGGTGAGTGATGCCTTTCGCGCCTGCGTTAAATCCGGCCTCTGCCTCGGAATATGTCGCGTCTGAATGTCCCATACTTACGATGATCCCCATTCCGGTTATCATCTTTATAATTCCCGAAGCCCCTTCAATCTCCGGCGCAACGGTCATTATTTTCACAACGTCCTCGAATCCGTCAAGGAGTTTCCTCAGATTGTATTCAACCGGTTTTAGAAACGATTGCACATCAAGCGCGCCGCATTTGATCGGATTCAGAAAAGGCCCCTCAAGATGCATCCCGATTATTTTGGCCTGCAATTTATTCTCTTCGTCCTCCGTCTCCTGTCTACTATCTACTGACTTCTGTCTTCTGTCTTCTGTTTGTTTCTCCATTGCCTTTTTGATCGCAAGCATATTTTCACGCATTGCCTCAATCGTGGAAGGATAAACCGTAGGAATGATCTCTGAAACGCCGTGGCTGCCGTGTATTTTTGCAATCTGCAGAATGTCATCTTCTGAAGCAGTCCGCGTATCAAACCCGCCGATCCCGTGAGTGTGAATGTCGATCAATTTCATTGCGATATGATAGCACAGTCTGTTTTTGTATAGACACTGAATAAAGTGTTCATGTTAAAATGATGACGGCAAAATGAGAGAGCGGATAATCCTGGGAATATGGACGGAAGAACAATTAGACCGGCTGCTGAATGAATCTTCAGCGATCGACGATGTCGGCAAAAGAATAGAATTCCTCTCCGCGCAGTTCCTCGGTATCGAATACAAAGAAGCGACGTTAATAGGGGATGTAAATACGCCAGAGGTCTTTGTAATCAATATCGAAGGAGTTGACTGCTTCACCTTTCTTGATTACATAGAGGCAATGAGGACCTCAAAAACATTCGCCGGATTCAAAGACACTCTTGGAAAAATAAGATACAGATCAGGAAAGATCTCCTATGAGGACAGGAACCACTTCTTCTCCGACTGGAGAGAATTCAATCCTGATCTGGTTGAGGACGTCACTGAAAAAACAGGCGCGGGAAAAAGCAGGCATATCACCAAAGCGCTGAACCAACAAAATGACGGCACATATTATCTTCCGGGGATACCGATTAGAGAAAGAGAAATTGTTTATATTCCTTCGGAATCAGTGGATGATTTTATTGTCGGAAATCTTGAGACAGGCGACTATATCGGAATATATTCAGAGAAACAGGGGCTGGATGTTTCACATGTGGGAATTATTATTAAGAGGGAAGCCGCTGCTTTTTTCCGGCATGCCTCTTCATCAACCAGGAACAGGAAAGTCGTTGATGAGGATTTCAGGAAATATATTTCAGGTAAACCGGGAATAGTTGTATTGAGGGCAAAGGGATGAGGGGGATTTATTAAATTAATAAATGCGTCATTCAATATTTAAAACCATCTTCAGCCGCCGGATGCTCGTCTGCTTCATCATGGGGTTTTCCTGCGGCCTGCCCCTTCTTCTGACAATAACAGTCTTACAGGCATGGATGAAGGAAGAAGGAGTTGACCTTACCGTGATTGGAATAATGTCTCTCGTTGGCCTGCCATATACGGTGAAGTTCCTCTGGGCGCCTGTGATGGACAGGTTCACCCTGCCCTTTTTAGGACGCAGAAGGGGCTGGCTCCTGATCGCGCAGATTGCGTTGATCTGTTCGATCATATGTCTTGGCCTTACCAGTCCCGGAAAGAATCCGTGGATGGTTGCCATTGCGGCGATGCTTGTGACATTCTTCAGCGCATCTCAGGACATCGTTGTTGACGCCTACAGGCGGGAAGACCTTACGGATGCTGAATTGGGTTTGGGTTCTTCCCTGTATGTCAACGGTTATCGCGTCGGGATGCTGCTTGCCTCAGGGGGCGGGCTTATCATGGCGGACCACATGTCTTTTCAGATGGTCTATCTGATCATGGCCGCCTGTATGCTGCCCGGAGTTGCGGCAACTATGCTCACGCCTGAACCGGTGAATTCCGCCGGGACGCCAAAGAGCCTGAAAGACGCTGTGCTGCATCCGCTCATCGAATACTTTTCCAGGGAAGGCGCTCTCTGGATTCTCGTATTTATCCTCCTCTATAAAGTAGGCGATACCATGGCAAGCGCGATGACTATACCGTTCTATCTCGACATAGGATTTTCAAAAACAGAGATCGGCGCAATCGTCAAGATATTCGGTTTCTGGGCCACTATCATCGGCAGTCTGACAGGCGGCATAATGATGCTGCGTTTCGGCATCAACCGATCTCTCTGGATATTCGGTTTTCTTCAGGCAATATCAACAGCCGGATTTGCCGTCCTCGGTCTTATCGGGCACAGCATCCCTGCCCTGTCCTGCGTAATTGCCTTTGAAAACTTAAGCGGCGGCATGGGGACTGCCGCATATGCCGCATTTATGGCAAGCATTACGAACAAGAAATTTACCGCAACTCAATATGCACTTCTGAGCAGCCTCATGGGAATTCCAAGGGTGATCGCGTCCGCGCCTACAGGCTATCTTGCGAAAAATATGGGCTGGGTCAGTTTTTTTGTCTTTTGCACTTTGATCGCAATTCCCGGGATGCTGCTTCTGATAAAAATTGCCCCGCCTTCAAAAAAATAAAAGCAACTCTATGCCCTTTGCCCTATGCTAAATTCACCGGCAGTCTGCCCTGAAAATCCCTCTCGCCTTTCAAACACTTGATCAAAGAAAGCTGCGCCTGTGCGGTCGTATCGTATGCAGCTATAAGCGCACCGGCATCCGCGAAATGCCTGAGCACATAGGGACTGCCGAATGAGATGACAATCGAGCGCTGCGCCGTTTTCATAATTTGCCGTATGGCCTGCATCTCCTCATCTTTGATGCCTGAGCTTCCTCTCCATGCGGCAACGCTCGTGAAGATGGCAACGATGACTGGTCCCCTTTCGCGGTCAGGTTTTAAACCTGCCCCTACGGAGACATCGGGGATAAAATTTCTGAGCGGTGATGTTTTGTGTATGTCCTCATCTCCAGCAAATATGAGATTTACATCCTGAACGTCTTTGACCGGGAGCAAGCCCGGCGTATCTTTCACAAGTGTAATTGCTTTATCTGAGATCATCAAGGAAAGTTCAGCGTGCTTTTCATAATTTGGCAAGTGGGGACAAAGAGGGGTAATCTTCTTTTTAAAATTCAATATCCTTTCGACAGCCGCATCTATCTTTGCCTCCGCAACTTCTCCGGCGCTCATGGCCTCTTTCAGCTCTTCAACAACCGCGTCCGCATTTACCGGGTGAAGGAGGATATCAACGCCCGCGTTCATACATTGGGCCGGGACGTCCTCTATTTCCTCCAGGGCGCTCATGTTCAATGCGTCAGTAAGAATAAGCCCTTCGTAGCCCAGTTCTTTTCTCAGCAGGTCTGTGATCACCTTTTCCGAAAGAGTGGCCGGCAGCGCATCAAATGCCGGAACGCTTAAGTGGGCGATCATGATGCTGCTTACCCCGGCTTTAACAGCCTCCCTGAAAGGGAACAAATCAACGTCCGTTAATTCCTTCAGCGACTTATGGATCACAGGGAGTTCGATATGAGAATCCATTGACGTATCGCCGTGCCCGGGAAAATGTTTTGCGCAGCTTATCAGTCCGGCGGCTTCAAGCGTCCTGATATACATATTGCCGTACCACGAAACTTCTTCTGGATTGTCGGAAAAAGCCCTCGTGCAGATGATCGGATTATCAGGGTTCCTGTTCACGTCCAGGACCGGAATGAGCGGCATGTTGATCCCGATGTCACGCGCCTCATCAGCGATGGCGGAAATTGCGTCTTCAAGGACCTTCACGTCATCAGAGTTTTCCCTGTTGATCGCCGCAGCCACAGCCATCTGGCAGGGGAAACGTGTTGCCCCGTTGACCTGCTGCCCCGCCCCGCGTTCTATATCAGATGCGATGAAAAGAGGTATCTCTGAAATGGACTGAAGCTCAGCGATAAAACTTTTCACCTCATCCTTTTTCCCGCCGAAAAGAATGAACCCGCCGATGCCTTTTTTAACAAATTCAACAACCCCCTCCCGGTACGCGTTTGAAGAGAGCTTGTCCCCGTCAAGCCTGTTAATGATGAGTTGGTAAAGTTTCTGTTCAAGGCTGAGCATAGGACATTATAAACTACCTTGCATGTAAACTTTAAGTGGATAGATGTCGGGGTCAGGGATATACGATAAGCCCGAACGCCCTAAAATCTTTGTCAAAGGTAAATTATCAAACAATATACAAATGCTTTTTGAGGTTTTCAGATATAGGGATTTTCAATCCTCTTCTTTTGGACTTCAGCTTCTTCCTAATTGCAAGGAGCTTAGCCGCAGCTTCTCCCGGCTTAATTTTAAGAGGGCGTTTCATTTTTTAAAACCTTCTTTTTAAATACAGATAGCAACGCTCGATTCAAGATACGGCCTCGAAAGTATCTCATGATTTAATAGCCTTCTCATATAAGGGCTTCAGACTTTTATCTTTTGGATAATCAGTGATACCTTTCTTCAAGAGAATTATAGCTTCTTTACGTTGGCCAGTATCTATCATTAGTTCAGCACACAATTGATACAATGAAACAATGTTTCCTAATTTAGGGCCATCAATTGCCTTTTTAAGAAGGTGAATCGCCTCCTGCTTGCGCCCTGCACTCGACATTAGTTTCGCACATGTTTGATATAGAATGACCATGCCGGACATTCCAGGCAATCCAATAGCCCTTTCAAGTAACTCAATGCCTTCATCAGGTCGTTTGGCTTTCGCCAGCAGTTTAGCACATTCTTGAAAGAGTATGGATTTGTTTGCTATCGCTGGTGCGTTGATACCTTTTTTCAAAATATTGATAGCATCTTCAAGACGGTCAGCTTTCACCATTAGTTCTGAGCAAGAATGATAGAGTGCCCCCTGATTATTTACATTTTTATCTGCGATTCCTTTTTCTAAAAGTTCAATAGCATCGCCTAATTGACCTTGCCTGCCCATCAGATCGGAACACATTTGATATAATTGCCATTGGTCCTTCATTTGGGAGACTAACAACCCCCGCTTTAACACTCCAATAGCATCGTCAAGATTTATAGAATGAAATAGAATCGTTGCGCAGGCGAGATAGAGAGCTGGTTCTGACATCATATGACGGTTAGCAATGGCGCTTTTGAGTAGCTTGACGCCATCTTCCGCATTACCGGACTTTTCCATTAACTCGGCAAAGAAAAGGTAGAGTGGTACCGGGTCTTTAATAACTTTTGATACTATTCCACTCTCTATCAGTGTATTTGCTTCTTCGACGCGGTGATTCTTCACTAATAGCTCGGCACATAAACGGTAAAGTTTTATGGGATCTCTTACTTTTGGATTAGATAGACCTTCTTTGAGCAAGTGAATAGCTTCATCACTTTTCCCATCTTTCTCCATGAACTCCGCCATTAAAAGATATAAGGAATAAAGCTTAGTCATTCCTGGGATATCGATCCCCTTTTTAAGTAACGAAATTGCATCGTCTATGCGGTTTGTCTTTGCCATTAAGTTTGCACAGCGTTTATATAACGTCACAAGCTCCGGCATCCCAGGCGTATCGATACCTTTCTTTAAAATTCTTATTGCGTCAGGATATTTTTCTGCTTGTTCCATATATTCAGCACATTGACTAATAAGCGGTGCAAGGCAAGTAACACCAGGGGTATCAATACCTTTCTCAAGCACCTTGATTGCATCGTTTAGCTTATTGTCTTTTTCGAGTATTTGGGCGCTACGGAGATAGATCGAGAACGAGTTGCTCCCGGCACCCAAGTGTCTTAGCGCTTCAGCCTGAGTTTTAAGCATCGCATCTATCCCATTAAGAGCATATTCAAGATCAAGACGAAGTAGCCAAACTGCGTAGTACGCGTGACGCCCGGTTGCCTTACGCACATGGTATAGAGCTTTTTGGAAATCATCGCCAATGTTTCGATGCTTCAAGCATAAAGCCAGGTGATACTCCAATCCTTTTGGTCTTTGATCATCAGGCAGTGTCGATATTAAGGCTATACGTTCTTCTAATGTTTCAACGTTGTCAGGAACTTGGGACTGAGCAGGCTTCGTGATTTGTGACAGGGCAAACTTTGTGAGTTTTTCGCTGGCCAGATTGAGTTCAGTAATACGACCAGACTCAAAAAGATGATGACGCAGTTCCGCGTAAGAAGTAGTTAGCTTTTGAGTTCCTTTCATCTGAAGAGCCTTAAAATGTCTGAAGTGATAGTTCGCCGCAAGACTGTGAGCTTGTTTCCATTCATCTTTCTCAGTGCGTAGCCGCGAAACACTGATTTCTCGCGCCAGTGGATGCAGGGAGTCTCCGATCGTTGTATTCTCCAATAGAAATCGGTCAATTAGTTGTTTGCGAAGTGCTTGTGTGGTTTCCGTCCCATATGTAAATTCTGAAAGAGCCTCTTTTTTAAATGTTCGGCGGTGGACTGCCAGCGAACGCATAAATTTCAGCAAGGCTACTTCCATATAAGGAAGCGTGCGTTCAATTAGCTCATGCTCAAATTCCTCCACAAGGGCAGGATCAAGTGCTACATCACCCGGCCTAAAGAGATCAGGAGCTAACGAAATCAAATCTTCAAGTGATTCACTCATGAGGCTCGCAACGAGTGTTTTCAATGCCCTTGGATTACCGCCTAAACGATGACCTATCTCTTTAAGTCTTTTGGTTGGAATCTTTGACGTTAGACCTTTTGATTTAAGAAGTTCTAAAAGAAAAAACTCGGCCTCTGGATCAGTAAGTCCTTTAAGCTCTTTAAATATACAGCTCTCACACCACCGAGCACTCTTGATAGATCGATTACTAATGAGCATCAGTCTGCCCGCAGTGCGATTTGAATTATTGAGTTTTTCTACCAGAACCTGCCAACTCTTTGGAGGAAATGTATCCGTATAAGCAAAAAGACGCTGAAACTCATCAAGGATGATCAATATCTGTTCACGGCGGAGAACTTTAAACAAAGCGTTGAATAGGTCGCCATTACCCCCCATATCAAGCTCATGCATCAAATCAGGAATACCTTCGCTATCCAGTGCAAACGCCAGATCAGTTAAAAGGTCTAATGAAGGGTTTGTTGACTCTGACTGGGGCTCAATTGGATCTAAACTCCGTCGTGACTTTACTGCTACAGCAAGGGCCAATTGAGTTTTTCCACATCCAGGGAATCCTTCCAATATAGCAACTGCAGGACCACTTGACAGCCATTCAGTCACCAAATGATGTATGATTTCACGTCGCTTCTGGCCGTGAAAGTTGTCCGACAGTTGAATCTCTTTCTTAGCTTCCGTCTGTTGATGCATTCTTCCGCCCTGTGATTCGTCATCTGTTTTGTCTGCATCTGCCACGGCATCATCTAATGTAATCGTCACTAATCCCGATTCGGGCAACGGCGGCTCTATCTTTGGTTTCTTGCGTTTTTGATCCACACCAGTAAGGAGCATTTCGATCAAGTGTTCTCGTCTTTCCTGTACATCTGAAGGCGGTGATTGTAGGAAATCAATATATACTATGGACTTAAAAAAACCTTTCAACTCACATTGGGCAACACGCACGGGAATCAGTAAACGCTTTTCTCCGGTAGGGTCTTTGGCAAAGGCTTGTGCCCATTCTGGCTGGGTGTAAATGGCTTTAAGAAAATGGGGAGATAATACCATCACTGTGCGCTCACATATCTCAGCAGCACGTTGCATATTTAGTATGAAATTATTTCCCGGCCCCCAGTCCCATAATTGAATCTCGACGCTATAATCTGCATCTTCCAGCTGCCAGGCGATCCACTCGGCCCACTGTTTATCGTGCTCGTTGTATATGACAAAAAAGTCTTTTCTTGTCTTGTTCATCAGTAAACCTTTCCAGTCCCTATAAGGGAGGGATGCCTGAAACAGGATAAAATCTCGTTTTTTGCATTTTGCATATTATAGCTCATGGCAGTTACGAACATCCCAAACACCTTACATGTCCCAGTCTTGACATCACTCCTTATTGCTGATAATTTATAAAACGAGCGGTAAGACCGATGCAGGCTGTTCGGGGTGTTCCCATCTTTATGTTGGCATGAGTCCCGGCGAAAGAAGTCTGTAAGGCGCGCTCAAAATTTCATCAAGATACAAAAACCACATTATCTACTCCGAAATCTCTATTCCTCGATTTTACACACCCGGTTGTTGCCGAGGCTTTTGGCGGTGTACAGGGCCTTGTCCGCCTTTGCGATAAAATCCTCAACGGTTTTGACTTTATCATCGTAGCGGCAGATGCCGAGGCTGATGGTGAAATTTATGACCTGGTTTTTTTTGTTGGGGATATCGGCCTTTTCGATCTTTCTGCGGATCCGCTCCGCCACCTTTGCGCCGGTGTCCATGTCCGTCTCGGTCAGCAGGATGATGAACTCGTCGCCGCCGAATCTTCCGGCGACATCGGTGTCTCTGAGGGCTTCCCTTATGACATCCGCGGTAGTTTGAACGATCTTGTCGCCAGCGATATGACCATATGAGTCGTTGATCTTTTTGAAGTTATCAATGTCGAACATTATCATGGTAAGGGGGTTCCCGTATCTTTTGGCCCTCTTCATTTCTTCTTTGATCCTTTTGTCCAGATACTGTCTGTTTAATAATCCGGTAAGCCCGTCGATCTGCGACTTTTGTTCAAGCTCTTTCAGCAGTCTTTCGCGCTCTTCCTCAGCCTGTCTTCTCTGCGAGATGTCGCGGTAGATTATCAGGACATATTTTTTGTCCCCTGCTTTCATGAGCGAGGCGCTTGCCTCTACGGGGAAGACCGTGCCGTCCTTCTTTTTGTGCGTGGCCTCGACCCTTAAATTCTCTCCATCGAGTATCCGCTTTATGCGTCTCAGTGCCTTTGAAGCTGATTCCTGCGTATCATTGAGGTCAGTGATCGACAGCCGGCGCAATTCTTTCCCGGAATAACCGTGCATCTCGCACGCGGCCTGGTTGGCGGAAAGTATCCTGCCCGCCTCTTCGCCCTCCGCCTCGACAATATAGATGGCATCGCAGGAGTGTTCAAACAGGGAGCGGTAGCGCGTCTCGCTCCCGCGCAATGCCTCTTCCATCTCCATGCGTTCGGTAATGTCCCTGCACGATTCGATTATATAAACTATATTGCCTGAGTTGTCCAGTATGGGCGCCGCCACAATATCAACATATCTTTTGCCGCCGTTGCCGTCGGTATGCACGCGTGTCATGTTGACCTGGGATTTCTTCTTTAACATCTTCTTCAATTGGCAGGTGTTCTTTTGCCTGGGGCACGGCATCTTGCAGAGGCGCGTAACATCGTAACAGTGAAGGTCCTCTTTTACCGGGTCAATCCCGCCGGCCTTCTCTCTCAATTTTTTGTTCGCGAGCACAACATGGAACCCGGTATCTATAACAATCATGGGGTCTCCGATATTGTCGATCACGGTCTGGAGATATTCACGCGAAGTCTCAAGGATGTCTCTCCTGCGGATGCTTTCTTCCTGGTAAAGCTGAAGGGACATTTCCAGTTCCTGAATGCGTTTTTGCAGACGTTCGATTGTGCCGTCAGTATGTGTGTAGTTGTCCGCGCTTTTCATAAGTTTTTCCTGTGCCCCGGGGATTAAGCTATTCCCCTGTCAAGCGTCCTGTACTGGATGGCCTCAGAGATATGCTCCGCCTGTATCTGCTCTGATTCAGCAAGGTCGGCAATGGTCCTGCTGACCTTGAGTATCCTTGTATACGCCCTGGCGGACAGGCCGAGCTTGTGCATGGCTGCCTCGATTATATTTTGCGCGTCCCGGTTGAGATTGCAGTATTTCTTCATATGTTTTGAGCGCATTTTGGAGTTTGAATATATACTGTCCTTCCTGAATCTTTCAACCTGCAGATGTTTGGCATCCTGTATCTTGCGCCGGATGGACTGCGAGGTCTCGCCGCAATATTCATTTGAAAGGTCCTTGTACGGCACGGCAGGGACTTCCACATGAATGTCTATCCTGTCCAGAAGCGGCCCTGATACACGCTGCCTGTAACGGTGTATCTGCGAAGGAGAGCACGTGCATTGGTGCCGTGAATCGCCCATGTATCCGCAGGGGCACGGGTTCATCGCGCACACAAGCATTATCGATGCGGGGTAGGTGATTGAACTGAGCGCCCTTGAGATTGTCACCGTGGCGTCTTCAAGCGGCTGACGCAGGACCTCAAGGACGTTTCTTTTAAACTCCGGCAGCTCGTCAAGAAACAGGAGGCCGTTGTGGGCAAGGCTCACTTCACCGGGCTTTGGGAACTGGCCGCCGCCGACCATTGCCACGTCAGAGAGAGTATGGTGTGGAGAACGGAACGGCCGCGTGGCAAGAAGCGGCTGCCCGGGCTTGAGGATGCCGACTACGCTGTGGATCCTTGTGGTCTGCAGGGCCTCTTCAAAGGTCATGTCTGGCAGTATTGTCGGTATCCTTTTGGCAAGCATCGTCTTGCCGGAGCCGGGCGGACCGATCATCAGCAGGTTATGCGAGCCAGCGGCTGCCACTTCAAGCGCGCGCTTGACATGCTCCTGGCCTTTCACGTCGGAGAAGTCATCGTGGTACACCGAGTTTTCTTTTATGACGGAAGATATATCAATATACGCCGGCTGTTTATCTTTTATCCCTGTGAAAAATTCTATAAGCTCAGGCAGGCCCTTGAAGCCGTAGACAGGGATCCCGTTTACAACAGAGGCCTCATTCGCATTTTCTTCGGGCAGGACCAGGCCCCTGAATTGGTCTTCCCTCGCCTTGATCGCCATTGACAGCGCGCCTTTGACCGGCTTTATCCTCCCGTCAAGAGACAGTTCTCCTGAGATAAGATAGCCGTTGACAGCGTCCGGCCCGATAATGCCCTCGGACACGAGTATCCCTATGGCAATAGGCAGGTCAAACGCGGAGCCTTCCTTTTTCAGATCAGCAGGCGCGAGATTGACCGTTATCTGTTTCAGGGGAAAATTAAAGCCGGTATTCTTGAGCGCGCCCCTTACCCTCTCTTTGCTTTCTTTAACAGCGGCGTCAGGCAGCCCTACTGTTGAGAAATGGGGAAGCCCTTTTGAAGTGATATCCACTTCAACCTCTATGATATGTGCGTCAATGCCGATTAATGTAGCGCTTAGAATTTTTGAAAGCATGTCCCCCCGCTGTGGAATTTTGAACTGTTAACGGTAAGAATATAACATAAATGGACAAAAAGTTGGAGGGCAAAAAAACAAACCGGATGAGGCCTGGCCCCATCCGGCGATGATTGATTATAGTTCTTCTCTGTCTGAAAAGATGCTGAAACAAGTTCAGCATGACATTGTCAATTACCTGGGCTTAATAAACCGCTATGCCCCAGGGAGAACCTGAATATGTGCTCTCAGTTGTCGGGGCCAGCTTGATCGTGCCCACAATTTTATTGTTCGTTGTATCAATGACCGTAACAGAAACATCAGCATGATTTGCCACATAGAGCCTGTTGCTTTCAGGATCGACCGCAACGCCTATCGGCTCTTTGCCGACACTGATGGTCTCGATCACTTTATCGGTATTGGTGTCGATTACCGACACTTTATTTTCTTCCCTTGTCGTCACATAAGCCCTGTTCTTTGCGCTGTCAACGGCGATATACCATGCTGCCTTTCCAACCGGTATTGCGCCGACCTCTTTATTGCTGACGGCATCTATGACTGTGACCTGTCCTTTGCCGTGAATGGCGATATAGACCTTCTTTTTCTCAGGATGAACAGCAACCCCAAGCGGCGTGTCCACAACCTTGATGGAGCTTATCACTTTCTGGTCCGCAGTATTTAAGACCGAAACAGTCCAGTCGCCTGAATTGCTTATATAGATCTTCTTGTCCAGCATCTTCATATCAAAAGGGCCCACTCCAACCTCGATCTTGCCTGTGACCTTGTTCGTCTTCAGGTCAATGACGGAGAGCGTCTTGTTCACGTTCTTCCCGTTGACCATATGCTCAGTGTCCGCGGCGTATCCGATTCCCGCTGCGGTGTCCAACACCATACTCATGGGGCCTATGCCGACCTTTATCTTTGCCACTTCGGAGTAGCTCGTTGTATCTATCACGGAGACTGAGCTGTCTCCTTCATTGGAATTGACAACATAAAGCCTGTTGGCAGCCGTGTCGGCCACGATGCTTGCGGGCCAGACGCCGACCCTGAAGGTCATAACAACCTCATTTTTTGCGGGATCGATTACCGCGACAGTGTTATTCCCGGCATTAGCAACATATACCCTCTTTGCCCCGGCATGGGCGTTATAAACGTACAATGATAACAGCAGCGCCAGTGATAAAATAATTTTTGTTTTCACGTTTCCCTCCTGTTTGGAAAATTAAATGATATGATGTTATATATTCTTGCAAAAAAAATGTCAAATGCTTCGGCCCGGCATCTCTTCTCTCATCCAATTTCGATTAACGCTTCTAATGTGCTAACCTATACCGGAGTAAATTTTTGAAGAGAAAAATAATATGACCGACGTCTTGTCCCTATACGAACTCAACCGGCTTATCAGGTCTGTCCTTGAGGCTTCATTCCCTGACACGTTCCTTGTGACCGCGGAGATAGCCTCCTGCGATGTGAAAAACCACTGCTATCTCACCCTCGTTGATAAGGACAAGGAAACCATCAGGGCTGAGATGAAGGCGGTGATATGGGCTGATAAATATAAAAAACTTGCCTCAGTATTCAGGGAAGCCACAGGGGCTGACCTTGCAAAAGGGATCAAAATACTTTTTGAGGCGTCCATAAGTTTTCATGAAAGATACGGCCTCAAGCTCAATATCGTTAACATTGACCCCTCTTACACTATCGGGGAGCTTGCTGTCAGAAGAAAAGAGATCCTGGAGCGGCTCGTCAAAGAAGGGATCAAGGACAGGAACAAAGAGCTCGAATTCCCTCTCGTGCCGCAGAAGATCGGGATCATCTCATCCGCGACCGCGGCGGGTTATGAAGACCTGATGACCCACTTGATAAACAACTCTTACGGATATAAATTCACCTGCAAATTATACGAGGCCCTGATGCAGGGAGACAGGTCGGAGCAGTCAGTTGTAAGCGCCTTCGATAAATGCATGACTGACGCGTCTGATCTTGATGTCGTTGTGATCGTCAGGGGCGGCGGCGGACAGGCAGACCTCCAGTGCTTTGACAGCTATGAGATCGCAAAGGCAATCGCCTTCCTGCCTGTCCCGGTAATTTCAGGCATAGGACATGAACGGGACATCACTGTAGTTGATGAGGTGTCAAACATGCGCGCCAAGACACCGACCGCGGTTGCGGACCTGATAATTACACGGGTGAAAGATTTTGAAGACAGGCTCGATTTATTAAAGTATAATTTAGTACATGGGACTCAACGGCTCACTTCCGATGAGCGGGAGCGGATTTCCGCCCTTGCAAAGAACCTCGAGGCCGCCGTCAGAAAAGAGCAGCTTGATAACGCGTACAGGCTGAGTGTTTTCATAAAAGGACTTAAATATTCCCTTAAACTGATACAATCTGAAAAAGAGAGGCTCCGCTCCAGGGAGAACAATGTCAATCATCTCAACCCGGCGAACGTGCTCAAGAGAGGCTACAGCATCACGTACAACAACGGCAAGGCCGTCAAATCCGCCTCCGATGCAGAGGCTGGAGACACGCTGCGGACCGTTCTGCACAAGGGAGAATTGATGAGTAAAGTGGAAAAGAAAAAAACATCAAAAACAAACTAAGAATATACCACGGAGACACAGAGACACGGAGAAGAAATCCACAGATTTCACAGATGACACAGATTAAGAATAAGCTTCCTAATAAATCTGTGAGAATCTGTGTAATCTGTGGACGAATATCAGTCTCTGTGTCTCTGTGGTTAAAAACGAGCTAATGAGGAGATGATCATGAATGATACACCGGGTTACAAAGAAGCTATGGAGGAGATCGAATTAATTGTAGGGGAAATTGAAAACGAGTCCGTAGACATTGACGCGCTGGCTGAAAAGGTCACAAGGGCGGCCTATCTTATCAAGTACTGCAAGACAAAACTCAGGGCCACGGACAATGAGGTAAAAAAGGTCTTAAAAGAATTTGAAAAAGGAAATGATGAGGCCTAAAAATGAATTCCTTTCATCTCGCGTCCCATCCCCTTCTATGCACTTCGCAATGACAGCGGTTACTTCTGTCCCCAGCGCGCCCCTACTATTACCTCTTCACTGCCTGTCACGATAATTGCGGAAGATGTTGTCGGCTGGACTGAAACAATTTGTATCTTTCCGGTTGATCTTTCTACAGGCACGTCTGCAAGTGTTGAAAAGACGTCCCCTGTTTCAAGGCCGTCATTTCGACCTTTATCAAGAAAGACAATGGCGCCCTCCCCTGACATTTGAGTGTTTGAAAAAGATTCAACCACGTAACCTTTTATATCCGGGGTCCTGACGAGGCTGGGGACAAGGGGCGGCTCCATCTCCTGGTAAGGCAGCAGCCCGTCGCTTATCTGGATATCTTCAAAAGACTCTGTTATCTTTGCCTTTGACAGCCCGTTATCAGCCCCTGTAACTTCTACAATGCCGGTCACCCTTATCTGATGTCCTAACTTTTTATGCGTTACGGGATGATGGACTATTTTTACGTCCCTGATCGTGAAAAACTTGTTTTCAGGACCTGCGTTCTTATTAAATTTAAGGTAAACAAAATCACCTCTTCCCAGCAGGGTGCGGTTTGTAGGCGAAGAAACTATCTTACCGATACCGGGGAACTCATCCGCTATCCAGCCGCTTGATATATAGAGATTTTTATTGACTATATATTTCTTGCCTGCTTCTGCAAGAGATTCAAATTTAGATGCGGCCTCAGCCGCAACTACCGGTTTAGTGACTGGTTTAAAAAACGTCCTGGCCGCGGCCTGGGTTTCTTTCTTTTCTTCAGGCGCAAGGGGCTTTGTTTCCTGCATTAATTTTTCTCTTGACGGGATTACAATCTTTTCGCCGGGATGAATAAGGTCCGGATTGCTTATATGAGGGTTAACGCTCCAGATCTTGGGCCAGAGAAAATTGTCCTGCAGCTTACTGCCGGAAATGCCCCAGAGAGTATCATTGTCCTGGACTGTGTATTCCTCGGATGAAGCATCCTGAGCATGAGCGTAAGCGGCACAAAACAACAGAGAAATGACGAAGACAAAAAGAATCCTTTTCATATAATTTCTCCTTCTAAACACAATATCTGTAAACCACACACCTTACAATATCGAAGTACGGCGCTTGTGTCAAGTTTAACATGCCTGCAAGTTTTTCCATGTAATTTATATCACGTTGTGTAATGCGCATTGATCTCAATATACTTCTTCGTTAAATCGCAAGTAAGGACGTTAGCGCTTTTAGTCCCCGACCTTAAATTAATAGTGATAGTTATTTCTTTACGTGCAAGCAGGTTCCGCGCAATTGCCTCTTTTCCTGTGCCAACGCCCCCGCTTACCAGTTTGATTTTATCAAGGTAAATATCCAGTTTGGTCTCGTCCACCTTTGCCCCTGAGTAACCGGCTGCAGCTATTATCCTCCCCCAGTTCGGGTCCCTGCCGTAAATCGCGGTCTTTACAAGCATCGAATCAGCCACTGCCCTGGCAACCTTCTCCGCATCCCCCTCTGTGCCTGCTCCCTTGACAGCGATCTCAACAAGCTTTGTTGCGCCTTCTCCGTCCTGGACTATCATTTTTGAAAGTTCGTATGTCACCTCGTCCAATGCGTTCGCGAATTTTCGGTACAGGGGCGAATTTTTTGTGATCGGTGCATTTTTCAGCAAACCGTTTGCCATAACCATCGCAGTATCATTTGTGCTCATGTCATTATCAATCCTGATCCTGTTGAATGACTTCTGCGCCGCATCTCTCAGCGCTGAATCAAGGGCCTGAGGTTTTATCGCAATGTCTGTCATTATGAAACACAGCATAGTGGCCATGTTCGGGCAGATCATCCCGGCCCCCTTTGCAATGCCTGCTATAGTCCCTGTTTTACCGCCGATGCGTATTTTTCTTGACGATAATTTTGCGAAAGTGTCGGTCGTCATTATTGCTGATGCAACCTGGTCTAATGATGAAGGGGAGAGGCTTCTGACCAATTCAGGTACCGCCTTCTTTATCTTTTCTATTGGAAGCGGCCTGCCTATCACGCCGGTAGAGGATGCGTAGACAAGCGCGGATGAAATTCCGAGTTCCTTTGCAAGACTGTCAATCGTAGCTTTAGCATCTTTGATTCCACGGTTTCCTGTGCAGGCATTTGCGTTGCCGCTGTTAACGATGATTGCCTGTCCTTTTTGGGAGGCAATATGTTTTATGGCGAGCTTCACTGGAGCGGCTTTTATTTTATTGGCTGTAAACACACCCGCCGTCACTGCCGGTGCTTCTGAAAATATCAGGGCAAGGTCATTTGCAGAGGATTTTTTTATTCCTGCCGATATGCCTGCGAATCTGAATCCCGGGATTAGAACTGGAGCTTGTCTCATCAGGGAGACGGCGGGGACGCCATCAGTCCTGCGGTTTCATCAAAGCCATACATAATATTCATATTCTGCACCGCGGCTCCTGAGGCACCTTTTAAAAGGTTGTCAATTGCGCTTACTACTATCAAGGATTGTGTCCGTTTATCGTGAAACACGGACAAGTCACAGAAGTTGGTCCCCTTTACGGCCTTTGTAGTGGGATATACCCCGTTATTCAAGACCCTGACAAACGGCTCGTCTTTATAAAATTCATTGTAGATCTTCTGCACTCCCGACAGGTTTACTTTCTTTTTGAGGCGTAAATAGATAGTGCTTAGGATGCCTCGGTCTATCGGCATGAGGTGAGGCGTAAAGATTATCTTTATTTTCTTCTTCGAGACAGCGCTTAATTCCTGCTCTATTTCCGGGGTGTGGCGATGAGATGTAACCGCATAAGCCTTTACCGATTCGTTTACTTCGCAGAACATAAGCGGCTGCGCGGGGCTTCTACCGGCGCCGGAGGTCCCGGATTTTGAGTCAACGATAACTGAATCAGAGTCTATAAAATCTTTGCCGATCACCGGAGCAAGCCCGAGTATGGCGCTCGTTGGATAGCAGCCGGGGTTGGCAATAATTGAGGCCTTTTTGATTTGCTTCCTGTAAATTTCAGGGAGTCCGTAAACCGCCTTTTTTAATAGGCCCGGGAAATTATGAGAGGTGTTATACCAGTCCTGATACACCTTAATATTTTTTATCCTGTAGTCGGCGGAAAAATCCACCACCTTCTTTCCGGCTTTATGAAGAGCGGCAACCGCCTCCTGCGAGGTCTTGTGCGGCAGGCAGAGAAAAAAAAGGTCCGCCTTCTCCTTCAGGATTTTTAAGTCAAGAGGTTCAAACTTTAAATCGGTGTTTCTTAGGTGGAGGAATGAATCGGCTATTTTTGTCCCGGCTGAACGCTCTGAAGTAACTGCCGTTACTTCAACGTGCGGATGGCTGAGGAGCAATCTCAGGAGTTCCGAACCTGCATATCCGCTCCCTCCCAATATGGCAACTTTTAACATGTCTGGGTTCTGTGCTCTGCGTTCTTTGTTCTGAAAATTATCTCTTAGAGAACTGGAAGCGTGCTCTTGCACCCTTTTGACCGTATTTCTTTCTTTCAACAGCCCTGGGATCTCTTGTCAGAAGGCCTTCTTTTTTAAGTTTTCCCCTGAAATCTGAATTGAGCAGCGTAAGTGCCCTTGATATGCCGTGCCTTATCGCTAAAGCCTGTCCGCTTACACCGCCGCCGTTAACCCTTATAGTGATATCATACTTGCCGACAACCCCGACAATGTTCAACGGCTGCTGTATTATCATCTTCATTGTTTCGTAAGGAAAATAATCATTGAGCGGTTTTTTATTTACGGTAATATTCCCCGGTCCGGGCTTAATGAATACCTGGGCGATTGATGTCTTTCTTCTGCCGGTTGCGTTATATTGTATTTCCGCCATCTCTTTTTAACTCCTTATGTTAATTTAATGTTAATGCCTCAGGTTTTTGTGCCTGATGAGTATGTTCAGCCCCGCCGAATACCTTCAGCTTTGTAAGCTGCTGCCTTCCGAGCCTGTTTTTGGGAAGCATCCCTTTTACCGCTTCCATAACTATCCGTTCTGGAGAATCCTTCATGATTTCCTTAGCGGTCTTCATCTTTATTCCCCCCGGATAACCGGAATGATGGTAGTATGCCTTTTTTTCAAGCTTGTTGCCTGTAAAACGGATCTTGGCTGCATTTACAACAATAACAAAGTCACCGGTATCTGCGTGAGGCGTAAAGATAGGTTTGTTCTTGCCTCTCAGTATGGCCGCTACCCTTGCTGCAAGCCTTCCAACAACCATGCCATCAGCATCAACAAGATGCCATTTTCTTACAACGTCTGTATTCTTTGCAAATAAAGTCTTCATTTTACCTCACAAAAATGCGTAATTTTGACGACATTAAACATAACATGATAATTGATTATGTTTTTAATTGTCAATATGTTGAATTAAAAAATGTTTTTTGTCAGCTTCGGATAAAAACGGTAAGTGACGGGAAGCCCTATACCCTGTCACATGAACGGTTAGTCAGTTTTTCCCAGGTGCCGGCGTCCATTTCATTTATATATTCTTCTATCGAAAAGTTTTTGCCGCATTCCATGCAGCGCAGTTGTACGGACTTTCAGCCTACTTTCAAATTGAGTTTGCCGTTACATTCTTTACATTTCATGTCTCTTCTCCACCTTTGAAATTTGTCAGCCTTAAAAAATCACTACTTAATAATAATATAATCATTCCATAAAAGTGAAGTTATTTTCCACAGTTAACAAAAAACAGGCTGTTCTCAATTTTGTTCCTTTCCTGAACATATTGCAATATTTTTTCTTGATTTTTCTCTAACCAATCTGTTAAAAAGAATAACATCTGTATTTTTTTTTACACGGTAGCTTTACAATTTTATATTTTCTTTAATACTATTCAGATCGCTAATAAATTTATAAAAGAGAGATCCCTATTGGTTGCAAAAGAACATCTCCTTAACAAATTAAACTTGGCGCTATTTAATTATCTTCTTGACCTCCAGGCTTCTAATCTTCGTATATTGTTGCTATCAGAGAGATGACAATGAAAAACAAAACGGTCCTTATCAGCGGCGCAACAAGGGGTATAGGCAGGGCCATAGCGGTTGAATTGGCGGGGGAAGGCGCTAATATCAGTTTTAATTTTCTGAAAAGCGGCAGAGAGGCTGCTGAACTGGAAAATGAGATAAAAAACCTGGGCGTCAACGCTAAGTCATTTCAGGCTGATATAAAAGATTTTCAAGCGGTGAGGTCATGGGTTGATCAAACAAAAGAACTGTTCGGCAGGATCGACATTGTGATTAACAATGCCGGTGTAATTAAAGACAAGGCGCTTGCCCTGATGGAATCTGATGATTGGCGGGAAGTGCTCAATACTAATTTGGAAGGGACGTTCAACCTTACGCGGGCCGCAATCGTGACACTGATGAAACAGAAAAGCGGCGTTATAATTAACATCACATCAGTAAGCGGTATTGTGGGCCTGCCAAGGCAAACCAATTACTCGGCATCCAAGGCCGGGGTAATCGGCTTTACAAAATCTCTTGCAAAAGAGGTCGCCCCTTACAATATCAGGGTCAACGCAGTTGCTCCCGGTTTTGTCGAAACAGATATGCTTAAAGTTCTCACAGAGGAATATAAGGACCAGATATTAAAACAAATACCATTAAGCAGACTGGGCAAGCCTCAGGAAGTGGCAAAGATGGTTAAATTCTTGGTAAGCGATAACGCCGCATATATAACAGGCCAGACAATAGCCATAGACGGCGGAATGAGCATGGTGTAGGAAATGCAAAAAAGGCGGATCGTGATAACGGGGTTAGGTGTAATCGCCCCTAACGGCATCGGCAAAGAAGATTTCTGGTCGGCTTTAAAAGAAGGCCGTTCAGGCATCAGGCCTATCAGCAGATTTGATACCGGAGGGTTCAAGTGTAAATTGGGCGGTGAGATCAACAATTTTAAACCCACATATTTTTTAGGATACAAGGGATTGAAAAACCTTGACAGGACTTCAAGGCTGTTATGCTCCGCCGCAAAATTGGCAATGGAAGACTCCGGATTAAAAATCAACTATGACAATACGGATGATTTCGGTGTCTGCACCGGGACCACTTTATCCTCTCTCTGGAACTTTGCCGAATTTGACAAGGAGGCCATACAGGACGGTCCCCTCTTTACAAATGTCGCGCTCTTCCCCGGCACTGTAATAAACGCCGCTTCAAGCCAGGTCTCGATCAGGTTTAATATCCAGGGATTCAACACAACCGTCTCAACCGGCTTCAGCTCAAGTTTAGACGCGTTAAGATATGCTGTGGATTTTATCAGGCTCGGACGTATCAAGGCGGTCCTGGTGGGAGGCGTAGAAAGCCTTTCCCTGGCAAATTTCCTCGGATTTTACCGTCTGGGTTTTTTTGCGGGCATAAAAGGAGAGGAAGTGTCCTGCCCGTTTGATAAAAGAAGGAACGGGATCATATTAGGCGAAGGCGCTTCCGTCATTGTGGTAGAAGACGAAGAGCATGCTCAAAAAAGAAAGGCAGCTATTTATGCAGAGATTAAAGGCATGGGTAATTGCTTTAGCGCATACAAGATGGGGAAATATGAGCCGGAAGCAAAGGGATTAAAAGAAAGCATGAAAAAGGCCGTCGGCAATTCGGGACTGAACTTTACCGATATTGATTATATAAGCGCATCGGCCAATTCAGTGCCTGAACAGGACCGGTTGGAGACAAAGGCGGTAAAAGATGTTTTCGGCAAATCTGCTTACAATGTCCCCACGACTTCCATCAAATCAATGACAGGGGAGACCTTCAGCGCGAGCGGACTGCTTCAGGTCGCAGCTTCAATGGGAAGCATCGTTAATGGTTTTGTCCCGCCTACGATCAACTACAAAGTGAGAGACAATGATTGCGACCTTGATTATGTTGCGAACAAATCACGGACAGCGAGGGTGAACAACGTGTTAATTAATAATTTCGGGCCTGGCGGGAGCAATGCATCTGTAATTATATCCAGATACCAATAGGAGGTTAAATGTCAAACAACTACGAAGAAGAGATCAGGCAATTAGTCTCGGATATTACCGAGGTCCCGGCGGGAAAGCTTACAGCCGATGCGGACTTTTTTAAGGACTTGAATATTGACTCCTTAAAGGCAATCGAGATAGTCGCTGCATTTGAAAAGAAGTACCGTGTCATTATCCCTGAACAGGACATTCCGAAGATAAGAAATCTCAGGCAGATAGTTGAATATACCAAACAACTTAAAAAATGAAATGGGATTTAGAAAAAATTAAATCCGTCCTGCCGCAGCGGGAGCCGTTTATTTTCATTGATGAGGTAATCGATATTGAAGGCACGGAAAAAGTTGTGGCAACCAAATACGTCAAAGGCACGGAGGGCTTTTTTGAAGGGCATTTCCCCGGCAAACCCATTATGCCAGGGGTCTTAATTATAGAAGCAATGGCACAGGCCTCAATAATTCTTTATTATCTATGTAAACCAGAGATAGCCAAGACAAAACCAGATTATTATTTAGGTAAAGTAAAGGCTGAATTCTTTGCGCCGGTACTCCCTGGTGATAGGCTTATATTAGAGGCTATCAATGTAAAAATTATAAGTGAAGCCGGAGTGGTTGATACTTTAGCTCGAGTTGGTGATAAGATTGTGGCTAAAGCAAACCTTGTGATTAGCATTCAGAGAAGATGAATAACAGGAGGGTCGTAGTCACCGGACTGGGTGTAGTTTCATCCGTAGGCATCGGCAAAGATGCGTTCTGGAACGCCATACTAAACGGCAAATCCGGCATAGGCAAGGTTTCTTCATTTGACACCGGCAATCACAGGTGCCACAATGCCGGAGAGATAAAGAACTTCGTCCCTGAAGAGTTCATCGCCAGGAGAAAAGTCAAATTCTTCGGACGCACTTCTCAATTGGCAATAGCCGCAACCGCTTTGGCTTTTAATGACGCGAAACTGCCGCTCAAATATATTGATAAAAAAAGGACGGGTGTATTTATCGGGACCACAATGGGGGAAAAGCCGCTGGAGGAAGCCATTGATTCATGGTTCATGGAAGGAGCGGACAAAATCAGCAGGGCCAAGATATTGCAGGCTTCGGCCAATAACATATCCGCCAATATCGGCATTTACTTTAAACTCGAAGGGCCGAATTATCTCATCCCCACTGCCTGCGCTGCCGGAAACTACGCGATAGGCTACGGGGCTGATCTAATACGCAGAGGAGACCTGGACTGCGCGATAGCGGGAGGCGCGGACGCGTTCTCCAAACTCGCGTTCACCGGATTTCAGCGCGTATACGCGATGTCTCCTGAGAAATGCCAGCCGTTTGATAAAAACAGAAAAGGTATGCTTGTCGGCGAAGGCGCCGGTATCCTTGTCCTTGAATCTTTAGAGTCTGCATTAAAAAGAGACGCGGACATCTATGCGGAGATCCTCGGCTACGGACTTAGCTGCGACGCTTTCCATATGACGGCATCCGATTCTGACGGGATAGAGAAGGTCATGCTTAAGGCATTAAAAGACGCGGACATCGGCAAAGAAGAAGTTGATTATATAAGCGCGCACGGGACAGGCACGCAGGGCAACGACAGGATCGAATGCGCCGCGATCAGAAAGGTTTTCAAAGAGCAATATAAAACAATCCCTGTCAGTTCAATTAAGTCCATGCTGGGTCATACGATGGGCGCTGCCTCGGCAATCGAGGCGTTAACATGCTGCCTTATTGTTAAAGAAGATATTATCCCGCCGACAATGAATTTTGAGACGCCTGATCCGAAATGTGACATTGACTGTGTCCCTAACAGGGCAAGGAGAAGGAGAGTCAACATTGCCCTGAACAACGGCTTTGCCTTCGGCGGAAATAATTCCTGTTTGGTGATTAAAAAAATGGAGCGAATAAATGTCTGAAAAATATGATGTCATTATAATTGGTGCAGGCATAGGGGGGTTAACAGCCGCAGCTATCTTAGCAAGAAATGGCAAAAAGGTATTAGTATCAGAGAAAAATCCCGTACCAGGAGGATATGCGGTCAATTTTTGTAGAGGAGAATTTGAATTCGATGTATCTTTACATCTAATAAATAACTTAGATCGTAAGGGAGGAATTTCTTATAGTATTTTAGAAGAATGCGGCATTAAAGATAAATTACAAATGCTGTCTCCCAAATATTTATACCGTTCTATTTTCCCTGATTTCGATATCCGTGTTCCTCAGTGCAATCCCAAATCGTACATAAAAATCTTAATAAGCCGATTCCCAAAAGAGAAAGAAGGTATTGAAAAATTATGCGAAGTTATGTCAAGCATTTTCTATAAAGTCGAAGGGTTACAAGGAACGAAAATCTCTACCGCTGATTTTGTATCATATCTATATACCACCTCTCAAGATATGTTAGACAAGTTTATAGAAGATGAAAAATTAAAAGCTCTAATTTTACAATTGTGGCCATATTACGGGTCTCCGCCAACAAAATTGTCTGCGTTTTATTTTTGTTATCCTTGGCATGATTACACCTACATAGGAGGATTTTATCCTGCCGGAGGCGGCAAAACCATCTCCAGTGCATTAGTGGAAGTTATTAAAAAGAATAACGGTGCAATAAAACTTAACAGTAAAGTGGAGCGTATTCTAATAAAAGATAATATCTCCTATGGGATTGAAAACAGTCAAGGCGATGTTATCCAGGGTAAAAGAATTATCTCTAACATCGATGCCCTATCCACATTTCATAATTTAGTCGGCAATAAACACGTTTCAGCAGACTTTATAAAAAAAATAGATGGAATGCAACCGTCGTTATCTGCCTTTGTCGTATATTTAGGATTGAATGAACATTTTAAAAAAGTCAATAAAGAAGATTATATAATATTCATTAATTCATCATACAAAACAGATACACAATTTATTTCTTTTATAGAAAATGACGCCAATAATGTGCCCCTTAGCCTAACACTTTATTCAAACCTTCCGAGCAATATGGCTACAGGAGGGAATAAATATGTAATGACTATTATGACATTAGCCGGATATGATTTCTGGAAAAATATGTCACTGGAAGAATATAAAAAGCATAAGAACAAATTTGCATCCATTTTAATTAAAAGAGCAGAAGAATTTATTCCTAATCTCTCTGCGTACATAGAAAGAATTGAGACAGCATCACCGCTTACTATGGAAAGATATACAGGTAGTTATAAGGGAGCAATATATGGGTGGAGTCAACTTGTTTCACAAAGCGGGTCAAACCGTCTTAAACAGAACACGCCCATTGACCATTTGTATCTATCAGGCGCCTGGACGCAACCAGGTAGCGGCATTAAAGGCGTGATGCGTTCTGGAATGAATACAGCTCATAGAATTTTAAAGGAGACCAAATAAATGTCCCGAAAGGGGAGAGTCGTCATAACCGGAATTGGGCCTTTTTCGTCAATAGGTTTTGGAAAAGAGCAAACATGGCAGTCACTTATTAAAGGCAAAACCGGACTAACAAAAGAGGACTATTTCGTTAACGGAGAAAAGGTGGGCAGCTACTATCAGCATAAAATAACAGGCTTTGATATAAATACATTTGGCATAGATAAAGATATGTTAGAAGATATTAGAAACTGGAAAGGTCAGGGAGAAGCGCTTGACCTATTTTACTTGATGGCAGGGGTAAAGCTTGCTTTGGATGACAGTGGATTAGAATATACATCAAAAGATAATAACAGCAGAGTGGGATTGGTTTTAACACATGAACATCCCGGATCAGACCAATTTTATGAGGATATAATTAATGAATCTTACGAACTATCTCAACAAAATAAATCAAAGAGAGACTATTTTAATACTATCAGTGCAAGGTTTCTAAAAAGAGGTTATGAACTTCAAACATTTATGTTTCTTTTTCATATTGCAAAGACCTTTAATATCCATGGATACTCATTGTTTCTGAATAATGCTTGTGCTTCCGGTTTATATGCAATTGAAGCAGCTTCAGACATTATCAAGAGTGGTAAATGTGATAAAGTAATTGTCGCAGCGGCAGACCACGGAAGCATGTTTAAGTATCTCTGGTTTAAAGAAATGGGAATGTACCCTAAGGATGGTAAAATAAAACCTTTTGATAAAAATCGAGATGGCTTTATTGCCGGAGATGGTGGCGCCGGAATCGTTTTAGAACATTTAGACTCTGCCTTAAAAAGAAAGGCGCACATTTATGCTGAATATATAGGCGGTGGATTTTCCTTAGAGGGTTGGAAAGTAACTATTCCAGATATGTCAAACACTTCTTATGAAATTGCAATATTAGATGCCATAAGAACAAGTAAAATCAGAAAAGAAAAAATAGATTTAATAATGCCACATGGCGTTGGGACAAAGGTTACTGATGCTTATGAAGCTAAAGCAATAGAAGCTATTTTTGGCAAGAATCCTAAAAAACCATTAATTTCAGCGGTCAAGCCATATATTGGTCATAACTTAGGAGGGACAGCACTATTGGAAACTACCATCCTATTAATGACGTTAGAGAATAATGTGGTGCTTCCTACTTTAAATAATATTGAGGTTGATACAAGTTTAAGCATTAATTTAGTAAAGAAAAAAAAGATGACAAAACTAAGGACCGTGATGAAAACAGCATGTGGATTTGCCGGATATAACGCAGCTTGTATTTTCAGGAAAATACGGGAAGCTCGCTTATGATTTTAAATTTTTTCACAACTTCAGGACTTCTGTTAGGAATTACCTGTTCAGTTCTAACTGGTATTCTTCTAATTTACGGGAGGAGCAAGCTCCATCGTCTTTGGACATTATTTAATATATTATCAGCAATCTGGGGATTTTCAATTTTCAATATCGGCATAGCTGCTAATGAAAATCAAGCTCTGCTCGCCTGGAAATTTGCAAATGCCGGCGGAGGTATTCTTGCACCGCTTCTCCTGCATATTGTATATATTTTCTGTGGCAATCAAAAAAGGCATTTAGTTGTCTTTGCTTATATTCAGGTAGTTGTTTTTATAATTCTTGATATTCTTAATTTTGCCACATATCGCTTAAGGTATCTTTTTGACTCATTTTATTATTTGGAGCCAACCGGGATTGTGCTACCACTTTTTTTAAGTTTCTGGGCGGGAATAGTTAGCTATGGACTTTATAAATTAATCGAATTCTATCACAGATCTAAAGGATTTAAACGTAGTCAAGCATTATATTTTTTAATAAGCATGCTTTTCGGATTTATTGGTGGCGGCACACATCTTCTTACAGTGTTTGTCCCATTAGTGTTTGGTATTAATATCTATCCGTTTGGTCAGATAGGCATAGCATTTTATGCATTAATCGCAACCTACGCCATTCTACGCTACAGGCTGCTGGACATTTCTTTAGTATTTAAGAAGACCGCTGCCTACTCGCTCTCCGCCGGACTTCTCACGGGTTTATTTGTCGTGCTCGTTCTTACAGCGACCAACCTGCTTGCAGCCTTCGCAGATGTAAGCTCTCTCAAGATCAGCATCTTTGCCTCTATTGTAATAGCCCTGCTCTTTAACCCTTTAAGAAATAGAATTCAGAAACTGATCGATAAGATGTTCTACAAAAAGTCATATGATTATTTCGCCACGGTGCGGAATGTCAGTCACGAGCTTGCCACCACATTTGAATGCAAAAAAATATACGATCTTGTCGGAGGCACGATTTATTCCGCATTGGGGATAAAAAACCTTTCAATACTGGCTGCCGTTCACGGCGGGGCCTATGATGTTGTTTATTATTCTTCACCCAAAAAGGACAAGGCCAGAAAAAAACCCGATCTTGAGAAAGAAGAAGAAATTAAAATAAACAGATATTCCGGGCTCGTTAAATTTTTCAGGACATCTGACGATATCCTGATAAAAGAGGAGTTGGCGGCATATGAAAAAAATCATGGGATAGACGTGATAGAGCGCGTTAGAAAAGACCTCGACACACTGCACGGCGACGCCGCGGTCCCGGTATTTGTTGATCACAGGCTGGCGCTCCTGGTAATACTCGGGACGAAACTGTCAGGCGATATGTTTACCAATGAAGATATAGACTTACTGAAGACGATCTCCAACCAGACCGCGATCGCGCTTAAGAACGCCAGGCTTTATCAGGACAAGGTCAACTCCGCGAGGCTCGCGTCAATAGGCATGATGTCAGCAACCTTTGCCCATGAAATACGCAATCCCCTGACATCACTCAAGACCTTCGCGCAGTTAATGCCGGAGAAATATAACGACACCGAGTTCAGGGACACCTTCTCGAAAATCGTTGTCGGTGAGATTGAAAAAATTGACGGCCTCATAAGCGACCTGCTCGATTTTTCATCCCGGAAAAAATCCACCCGCATGAACAACTTCGATCTCGCGGAACTTGTAGATGAGGTGGTTGAATATGTAAAGGGCAAACTTGATTTTGAAAAGTCAAAGATCGTTATTGAAAAAAATTATAATGGAAATGCGATCAACATGTCTGGAGACCCCGTAAAGCTGAAGCAGGCCTTCGGCAATATAATATTGAACGGCTGCCAGGCCATGCACGGCGAAGGGGTGCTCCGGGTTGATATAAAAAACGGCAGCAGATTTATTGACGTAACAGTCGAAGACACAGGCGAAGGCATACATTCGGAAGACCTCCCAAAGATATTCGACCCTTTTGTAACAACAAAGGAAATGGGAGTCGGCCTGGGGCTTGCGATCAGCAAGAGGATCGTCGAAGACCATAACGGTAAAATACATGTCAAAAGCCAGCTGGCAAAAGGCACCGCCTTTACTATTTCGCTGCCTGTACAGAATGAGTGAATAATGTATAATAATAAATCTTAAATATTTCGATATTCATCTGCGGTACCGGTTATTAATTTTTTAAAACGCCTGGAAGGCGGAGAACAGATGGAACTTCTTGCACTATTAAGCGGCAGAGACGCTTTTGTTATACCTCAGGTAAAGAATGCTTTAAAACAGTACACTGTTTATCCCCTGAAAACCGTGGAGGAGCTTGAGGACCTGTACGGCAATATACCCCTCAATCTGCTTCTTATCGACACGGTCTCTCACAAGCTGTCCGCCCTTGGGGAATTCTTAGGCAAACTTGACAATGACAGGGTAGTGCTTATCGCGCATGAAAAATTTGACAAGTACACAAAGGAGCAGCTCCCGCGCAGTGTATTTGACTCCCTTGATGACGGCTCAATAAGAACCGAACTTCCCGCAATAGTTGAACGGGCGCTGGAAAGACAGAGATTCCGGAACGAACTGGGTCTATTAAAACAATCATCAAGGGACATAGTCTCTCCGGCGCAGATGCAGGTCTGTAACAGGCAGGAACCGGAGGTGTTTTCCGGCCGTTATGATCCGGTCCCAAGCGGGAGGTATGTCCACGAAAAAGTCATTGTCAATTTCGCCAAGATGCTGACGGCAAGCTTTGACATGCGAAAGCTCTTTAACCACTTTATTGATTCCGTCATGGAGATCGCGCGTGTAAGCAAGATGTCCATCATGCTCAAAGACAAGGATGTATTTCATGTCAAAACACATTACGGGCTTGACCCTTATCTGGCCGACAACCTGCAGCTCAGAAAAGACAGCGCGCTCGCGTCCTGGCTTGCAAAGACCGGAAGGATAATGAGCAAGCCGGCCAATTTTTTTGATTCGGAGTCGGTCAACGTCAAAAGCGACATGGAAATCCTGCAGTGCTCCGTTTCTTTTCCCATGATCCACAAAGGGAAATTAATAGGGATCTTCAATATCGACAACAAAATTACCGAGGAGCCCTTTTACAGGGAAGAACTGGAAATAATTTACGTGCTGTGCAATTATCTCGCAGCCGCCATCAAAGACATCGACCTTTATCACCACATGTGGTATCAGAAGGAATTCACCAATAATATAATTTCGAGCATGAGCAGCGGCATGATCGCAATTGATAAGGACGAAAAGATCACCGTTTTCAATCAACAGGCCGCCGATATCCTCGGCCTCCATCCTTCGGACGTGATAGCCAGGGACCTGAGGGCCCTGCCCTCGCCGCTTGGGGATATCCTGTATGAAACATTGTCCGGAGGAAAAACGTACAGGCGTTATGAGGCGGTCATCAATCCCGCAAGGATCCCTGTCGGGATAAACAGCTACAGGCTCATGGACGAACAGCAAAATCCCGTCGGGGCCGGAATTGTATTTTCCGACCTCTCAGATTCCAAGAAATTAGAGGAGCAGAAAAGCCGGGCTGACAAGCTCAAGGCGGTCAATGACCTCATAGCAAAGATAGCCCATGAAGTCAGAAACCCCCTGACCTCGATACAGACATATACACAACTGCTCAATGAAAAGCATGAAGATGATGAACTGCATAACTTTTATGTCTCTTCCGTAAGCCAGTCGATCAACCGGCTGGACAAGTTAATTGATAAACTTATAACCTTCTCGAACACGCAGGATTACAACCTTAAAAAGGAAGACATAAACGACCTTATCAATGACGCCGCCGATCTTATTCTCAGGAGCCTGCCTCCGACACATAAGATCTCCAAGAACCTGACTGATAAAGTTTTTTACATAAATGCCGATAAAAGACAGTTAGTAAAGGCGATTTATTACATTGTGCAGAGTATTATTGACAAAACGCCGGATGGAGCGCTGATCATGATCAATGCCCGCATCATAATGCAGGATTCCTTCTCCGCTGAGATAACTATAATGTATGAAGGAGACAAGCTCCTCGAAGAAGAACAGAACTTATCAAAACCGCTGTTCGACATTGATAACCTCGATACAGAGCTGAATGTGCCGATAAGCCGCAAGATCATCGACGGCCATGCCGGAAGCCTCGATATAAAGAGCAAGGAAGGGATGAATACCTTTATCATTTCATTGCCGGTCCTGGACAGGAGAGGCTCTGCTGTTTCATTTAAAGGAGGTTATGTTAATGAACAATAGCGAAAGGATCCTTGTCATTGACGACGAACTTGCCCCGAGAGAATCAATTCGGATGGTCCTTAAGGACAGGTACTCTGTATCCACCGCCTCGGGGGCGATTGAGGGATTAAGCATGATGACGGAAAATTCCGTCGACCTCGTCGTGATGGATATAAAGATGCCGAAGATGGACGGCATAACCGCATTGCAGGAGATAAAGAAAAAACATCCTGACACCGAGGTGATCCTGCTGACGGCATATGCCAGCCTTGAAACAGCAAGGGACGCCATACGCTTCGGCGCCTTTGATTACCTGTTAAAGCCGTTTGACAAGGATGATATCCTGATGGTCGTTGAGAAAGGGCTGACTAAAAAGCGTTCAAGCACGGGGTTGAAGATGGAACGAGACATATTATTGGACAGGGCCTCATATCTTGAACAGCAGATAAGCGAAGCGCGGACCAATATCATGATGTGTTATGAAGGCACCGTCAATGCCCTGATCCTTACAATAGACGCCAAAGACCACTACACCTACAACCACTCAAACCGCGTCGCAAAACTGTCATCCGAGATGGCTGAAGTGCTGGGCGTGCCGAAGAAGACAATAAAAGAAATAGAACATGCCGCCTGCATCCACGACATCGGCAAGATCGGCATTGACGAAAACATCCTCAAGAAAAACGGCCGGCTGACAAGTGATGAGTATACGGAAATGAAAAAACATCCGGGCATTGGAGTCAGGATCGTGCAATCCGTTCCTTTCCTTGAAGATGCGATCCCGGTCATTCATTATCATCATGAACGGTATGACGGAAAAGGATATCCTGAGGGGATAAAGGGAGAAAATATACCTCTGGCTGCGAGGATAGTAAATGTCGCCGATGCTATTGACGCGATGATGCGGGCAAGGCCTTACAGGGCCGCTCTTACAGTGGAAAATGTGATGAGTGAGCTGACGAATAACTCCGGGACACAGTTTGATCCCGCCATAGCTGAAATCATATTAAACGGCAGTGTCCCGCTTCTTTAGAGCTTGAACTTAAGCGTGAAGTCCTGATTAATTAAAAACCGATTCCCAGGATTCTTTTCCTTCCCTGACGCAGAAATTACCGGGCGACCCGTTTCTGAGCGCTTCCTCTACCATATTCATAAGTCTCTTATGGTCAAAGGGCTTCATGATAAAACCGAACGCTCCGAGGTTTATGCCTTTTCTTATTGTTTCAAGGGTCGCAAATGCAGTCACAAATATTACCCCGATTCCGGGATGCCTTGTTTTCATCTCCTGCAATGCGGTTATGCCGTCCATCTTCGGCATATTAATATCAAGCAGGACCAGGTCAACGGAATTATTGGCCAGATAATCAAAGGCCTCTTCAGCCCCGCCGGCTGTTGCAACGGAGTACTTGTCTTTCAGGATATAACCGAGGATCTCTCTTAACGCAAACTCGTCATCGACGATAAGTATTTTTGCTTTTTTCTCCATACCATGTCCCTCTCAATATTTAATAATCTTTTATAAAGGCTACGTCTTAGTTACTTAACTCTAACATGTTTCAAACCCGGTGTCACCTGTCCTTTCGTACAGGTACCCCTGATGTTTATTTCAGCCCAAGGACATCCTGCATATCATAAAGACCGGGCGTTTGCTTGTATACCCACAGGGCGGCTTTCAACGCTCCTCTGGCAAAAGTGTCCCTGCTGGAGGCTTTGTGCGTGATCTCGATCCTTTCACCAAGCGTGCCGAAAATGACAGTATGTTCGCCGACAATATCGCCTGCCCTGACCGTCTGAATGCCGATCTCTTTTTTTGTCCTCTCACCTATTAAACCATGCCTTGCGTATACTGCCGACTCCTCCAGGTTTCTGTCAAGCGCGGACGCGATTACCTGGGCCATCTTAATTGCCGTGCCGGATGGGGCGTCTTTTTTCATCCTGTGATGGGCCTCAACGATCTCAACATCATAGTCATCGCCGGTGACTTTTGCAATGTCCGCCAGGACCTTCAGAAGGAGGTTCACCCCGACGCTCATGTTCGGGGCGAGAACGCACGGGACTTTCTGTGCGTATAAACTTACAAAGTCTAATTCATCCCTGCTGAAGCCCGTTGTGCCTATGACTACAGGCACCGGTCTGTCCGAGAGAGACTTCAGGCATTCTATTGTTGCAGATGTGGAAGAAAAATCCACAAGCACGTCAGCCTTCCCTGTGATATTCTTTACGCTGTCGGTGATCTTAATTCCGGAAGCACCAATGCCGATGACCTCCCCGATATCTCTTCCGAGGTCTTTATGCTTTTTATTCTCTAAAGCGCCTGAGATCTTTATGTCCTTGAAATCTCCTGATAGCGCGATAATGCGGCTGCCCATTCTCCCGGCAGCGCCTGATACGATCATGTTAATCATTTCCGTTCTCCTTTTCCGAAGGTGTCTGCCCTGCCTCATCGCTGAGCCTGCCCTCAATCCTGTATTCGTCCGAGGCCCAGGCCCCAAGGTCAATAAGCTTGCACCTCTCAGAACAAAAAGGCCTGAAAGGGTTATCCTGCCATTCAGTCCATTTTTTACAGGTGGGACACTTTATTTTCATATTGTTTCCGTTAGTTACTGAAAGGTTACCCTATTTCTGTCATTCCGACTTGTTCGGAATCGATCTTCGAGAAGGATTCCCGACAAGCGGGAATGACAACGATTCAACTGAGATCTTTTATATCTCTACTGTTCCGTCAAAAACCTTCACTGCGTCGCCCGTCATATGAACGTGACCGTCCTGTGCAGACCAGTCAATGAGGAGCTTGCCTCCGGGAAGGTGCATGGTGACCTTTCTGCCGGTCAGCCCCAATAGCGCTGATGCGACCGCTGAGGCGGAAGCGCCTGTGCCGCACGCCATTGTCTCCCCTGCCCCTCTCTCCCAGACTCTCATCTTTATATTTTTCCTGTTCAGTATCTGTATGAATTCAACATTCGTCCTGTTTGGAAAAAGCCTGTGGTTTTCGATAATGGGGCCATATTGTTCCACCGGAAATTTCCCGACATCTTTAACAACAATCACCGCATGAGGATTGCCCATCGAAACACAAGTGATCTTGAATTCTTTATCCTTCACTTTCAGCGGGTAGTTTGTAATAAGTGACGAGTGACGAGTGACGAGTGACGAGTTCAGTTCTGTCTTCTGTCTTCTGTCTTCTGTCTTCTGTTTTCCGACTTCTGACTTCCGCCTAATTTTCACCGGTATCTTCTCCGCTTCAAGCACCGGCTCCCCCATGTCGACTTCTATAAGGCTGCCGGTCTTTTTCAGGTTCTTGATCCCCGCAACTGTCTCTATTGTAAGCACATCTATGAACGACTTGTGTTGTTGTGTTATTTTGCTGCGCAGAATCTCATGCCATATGTATTGCCCAAGGCACCTTATCCCGTTGCCGCACATCTCAACTTCCGACCCGTCCGCGTTGAATATCCGCATTTTAAAATCAGCTAATTCAGAATGGCCCAGCAGAAGCAACTGATCAGCGCCAATGCCGAACCTCCTGCCGCAGAGTTTTTTTGCAAGCTGCGGGAGTTTCTTTAAATTCAAATTCCTGTTATCAATGACAACGAAGTCATTGCCTAACGAATGCATCTTTGTAAATTGCAGTTTCATTTTAAATACTCCGGCATCTTTATCTCCTTTATTAAATCCTTGTACGTCTCTCTTTCACGGACAACAAAAAACTTATTTCCTTTCACCAGCACTTCAGCGGCGCGTCGCCTGCCATTGTAGTTTGAGCTCATGGAAAAACCGTACGCCCCGGCACTCATGATCGCAAGCAAATCCCCATCGCGGGGATCGTTGATCCTTCTTCCCTTCGCAAAGAAGTCGCCTGACTCGCATATCGGGCCGACCACGTCAACAAGCGTGAGCGGACGGTCATTCTTTGCCACGTGCTGAATGTGATGGTAAGCATCATACAGGCTCGGCCTTATCAGGTCGTTCATTCCGGCGTCAACGATCACGAATTCCTTCTTGTGATGTTTTTTCAGATAAAGGACCTTTGTAACAAGGATCCCGGCGTTCCCGACGATAGACCTGCCCGGTTCAAGGATCAATGTAAAGTCGTGCAGCTTTATCAGCGGCAGTATCGCCTTTGCCAGGTCCTTAGGCTGGGGCAAGTCCTCTTCCATGTTGTAAGGAATTCCAAGACCGCCGCCCATGTCAAGGTATTTAATTTCTATTCCCCGTGTTTTCAACTCCTGCGCAAGCGACAGGACCTTTTTTAACGCGTCAACAAAAGGGGTAATCCTGGTTATCTGGGAGCCTATGTGCTTGTGTATCCCGATGACCTTTATGTTCCTGAGCTTGGCTGCCAAAGTGTAATATTCAACCGCCTTCTGGATCGGGATGCCGAACTTGTGCTTCTTCAATCCCGTTGAAATATACGGATGCGTGGACGCGCTTATGTCGGGATTGACTCTCAGCGCTATCGGCGCCTTCACCCTGAGTTTCCCCGCGATCCTGTCAATGGCTGTCAGCTCGTCGGAGGATTCTATATTGAACATGAGGATGCCGGATTTAAGGGCGAACGCTATTTCCTCCTCGGTCTTGCCGACTCCGGCATAAACAATTTTTTGGGCGGGGACCCCGGCTTTCAAGGCAAAGAAGAGCTCGCCGCCTGAGACGACGTCCGCGCCGCTTCCTGCTTTTGCGAGAAGCCTTAACACTGCAAGGTTTGAATTCGCCTTCAGCGCAAAGCATGTTATATTGGGATAACCGTCAAATGCCTCTTCATAAGCCTTGTAATGGTTAACAAGGGTATCGTGACTATAGATGTAAACAGGCGAGCCTGTAGCTTCAACTATCTTCCTCACAGGAACGTTCTCCGCGTACAGCTCGGACCTTTTGTAATTAAAATAATTCATAATTGTTCAATCTGTCATGCTGAATTTATTTCAGCATCTCTTGTTAGACCCTGAAACAAGTTCAGGGGTGGCATCCTTTATATCTTAATGTCACTTTGAGTTATAATTAATCTGCTTATGGAACTCCTGAAAAAAGTAAAAGAGACAATCAGCAAATACTCAATGCTTTCAGAAGGTGATTGCGTCCTTATCGGGCTTTCCGGAGGTCCTGACTCAGTATGCCTTGCCGTTATTTTAGACAAACTAAAAAAGGATTTCAATCTCTCTCTTTCCGCGGTCTATATAGACCATGGTTTGAGGCCTGATGAGGTTGAGGCTGAGAAGGCGTTTTGCAGGGAATTTTGCGATGGCCTCGGTATCAATTTCTTCTGCAAATCAGTTGATGTGAAGAGTCACATAAGTGATATGGGGCTGAGCAAACAGGAGGCCGCGAGAGAACTTCGTTATAAAATATTCGATGAGATCTCAGGAAAGATAAACGCGGCGAAGATCGCCCTCGGCCACAATGCGGACGATCAGGCAGAGACCCTTTTAATGACGCTCCTGCGTGGCGCAGGGACAAAGGGATTGGCAGGGATCCCGCCGGTGAGAAATATCGCGTTGAGCGTTCAGCGTTCAGCGTTAGGCGTTAAAAAAAATGTATTAATAATCAGGCCGCTGATCGAGATAGAACGTAAGGACATTGAAGAATTTTTTAATTCTGGCCCGTCACCCGTCACCCGTTACCCGTCACCGTCTTTCATGATCGACTCCTCCAACCTCAGGAAAGATTATTTCAGGAACTTGATAAGGCTCACTGTTATACCTGAACTCAAGAAAAAAAACCCGTCGCTTGTGCAGAACATCTGCAGGACCATGGACATCCTGCGCGAGGAAGACAGCTACCTTGAGATCATCGTTACAAAAACGCTTATGAAATTAATAACCAACAAAACCGCCGACACTATAGAACTCTTTCTCGTCCCCCTTGAGACCCTGGAAAAACCGATACTGCGCCGAGTGCTGAGAAGGGCAATTGATGCTACAGAAGGCCTGAGAGGTATCAGTTTTGTACATATTGAGGACATCATCAACCTCATAAAAAAAGGAGCATCCGGAGACAGGATCTACCTGCCGAAAGACATCAGGGTGATCAAGTCGTATGCCACGTTAAAACTGACATCAGCGCCGCCTGTTAAAATAAATACTCACAGCCTCGATGTCCCCGGAGAGCTTGCGTTGAAAGAGGCAGGGGTTGTGATCAAGTCTTCTTTGACGGACAGCGTGGAAGGTTACGGAGACGGAAAATCAAATATTGTTTTCGACGCGGACAAAATTAACTTACCGCTGACTGTAAGACACAGGAAGGAAGGCGACTGTTTCTATCCCGCCGGATTCGGGAAAAGAAAAAAGCTCCAGGATTTTTTCGTGGATGAGAAGATACCGAGAGATAAAAGGGACAGCATTCCAATTGTCCTGTCGGGAAATGATATTGTGTTTGTTGCGGGATACCGGGCGGACGAGAGGTTCAAGGTCACGGAGAAGACAGAAAAATTTTTAAGGCTTATAATATCAAGGATGAAATAATAGTCCACAAAATCCCCCTTTATCCCCCTTTTACAAAGGGGGACTTAAACCCCCTCTTTGGCAAAGAGGGGTTAGGGGAGATTTTACAAAACAACTAATTCAGGAGGTTCTTTTGACAGAGAAAGTTAGGGTACGGTTTGCGCCGAGTCCAACCGGATTCCTTCACATCGGAGGAGCGAGGACGGCGCTTTTTAACTGGCTTTACGCAAGACATAATGGCGGCACTTTTATATTAAGGATTGAAGATACCGACAGGACGCGTTCCACTGATGAATACATCGAGGCGATCATTGAAGGGATGAAATGGCTCGGCCTCGACTGGGACGAGGGACCGTTCAGGCAGACCGACAGATTTGACGTCTATAAAAATTACATTGAAAGACTTGTGCGGGAAGGCAAGGCGTATTATTGCTACTGTTCAGCGGAGGACCTTGAAGAAAGGCGCAAGCTGGCAATGGCCCTGGGCAAGACACCGAAGTATGACGGAAGATGCAGGAACCTGAAAGGGCCTGTTCCGGGTGAAATCCCCGCTGTCAGATTCAAGATGCCGCAGGAAGGGCATACCATTGTTGACGATCTGATAAGGGGAACAGTAGAGTTTGAGAACACGCAGCTCGACGACCTCATCATCATGCGGTCTGACGGCACGCCGACTTATAATTTCACGGTTGTAGTTGATGACGTGGACATGAAGATCACTCACGTTATAAGGGGCGACGACCATTTAAACAACACCCCAAAACAGATACACATTTACAGGGCGCTGGGCTACAAGACCCCGTTGTTCGCCCACCTGCCGATGATCCTGGGCTCCGACAAGACCCGCCTTTCAAAGAGGCACGGCGCGACATCCGTTATTGCGTATTATGAAATGGGATACCTGCCCGACGCGCTTGTGAATTATCTTGTGAGGCTCGGCTGGTCACATGGGGACAAAGAGGTTTTTACGCGGGAGGAACTTACAGAATATTTCTCCTTTGAGAATGTCGGCAAGGCGGCAGCGGTCTTCAATCCCGAAAAACTCCTCTGGCTGAACAGCCAGTATATTATCCATACACCAACTGAAAAACTTGCCGGACTTGTCATCCCGTTCCTTGTTAAAGAAAACATCATAAGTGAAGATCAGGGCCCTGATAAAGAATGGCTCTGCAAAGCGATTGATACTTTAAAGGCGCGCTCAAAGACCCTGGTGGAGCTTGCAAATTCCCTGCGCTACTATATCGCCGAAGAAGTCACATTCAATGAAAAGGCAAAAGAGAAATTCCTGAATGAAAAAAGCCGTGAGTTATTGGCTGAATTAAAAAGCGGCCTCGAATCAGCCCCCGAATTTTCACACCAGGAACTCGAAAAGATATTCAAGGAGATTGTGGAGAAACACGGCGTCAAGCTCAAAGACCTCGCCCAGCCCGTCCGCGTTGCATTAACGGGCGGCACGGAAAGCCCCGGCATATTTGAAGTGCTTGATGTAATCGGCAAAGAAAAGACGATTAGAAGATTGGAAAAGGCAATAAAGGGGTAAGCTGTCAAAAACCACAGAGTGCACAGAGATTATTTTATTAAGTCAGTCCACAGATTGCTCAGATTGCCACAGATTTTTTATAAAAGATTTTTGTGTTCTTTGATTTGTATAATCTGCGAAACCTGCGGACAAAATTATTTTTCTCCTCTGTGGTCTAAAGAAGCCTCAGGATAATGCCGAAATAGTGTCAGACACGTTTAACAAAGACAGGAGAGAAAACAGATTTGTTCAGACTTAATTCAATGAACGAAATCTGATATAATTATTTACCATGGCAATTTTAGATAAATACATTACTGAACCAAAGATCGCATACTTTTCAATGGAGATCGGGCTGATGGACGAGATCCCAACCTACTCGGGCGGCCTCGGCGTTCTTGCCGGCGACACAGTGAAGTCCGCCGCGGATTTGAATCTGCCTTTCGTGCCGGTCACGCTCATCAGCAGAAAGGGATACTTCTACCAGGAGATCGACGCCCAGGGACATCAGATAGAGCACCCCGCAGTATGGGACCCTGAAAAAATGCTGAAAAAGACCTCCGTCAAAGTCAACCTTACGCTTGAAGGCAGGAACGTCGCTATCCAGTCATGGGTGTACATAGTCCAGAGTCCAAGGGGAAGCAGCGTCCCGGTGATCTATCTTGACACCGACCTGCCCGAAAATCATCCGGATGACAGGACGTTGACAGACCACCTCTACGGCGGCGGAGACGATTACAGGCTGAAGCAGGAGGCGATCCTCGGCATCGGCGGGGTGCGGATGCTCCGTAAGCTCGGTTTCAGGATAAAGAAATATCATATGAACGAAGGACATGCAGCTTTCTTGACACTTGAGCTGCTGCATAAATTTAAAAAAGATATTGAGGCCGTCTGGGACGAATCCCAGATATGGGACACTGAATCCGTAAAAGACCTGTGCGTGTTCACCACACACACCCCTGTTGAAGCGGGTCACGACAAATTCTCCTATGAACTTTACAACAAAGTGTTCGGAGACTATTTCCCTGAAAAGATCCTGAAACGGTTGGCCGGGGACAGCAAGATCAACATGACCCTCCTCGGTTTCAACCTGAGCAAGTACGTCAACGGTGTGGCGAAGAAGCACGGTGAAGTGTCTCAATCAATGTTCCCGGGTTATATCATCAATGCAATAACAAACGGCGTGCACTCTTACACATGGACCTGTGAGAGCATGAAAAAGGTCTTTGATAAATATCTCCTCGGCTGGGCCAACGAGCCTGAGATTTTCGTAAGAGTTGGAGCGATCCCAGACGAGGAACTCTGGGCGGCACATATGGAGGCAAAGAAAAAGCTGATCTACTATGTCAACTCACTGTCGGATGCGGGAATGGACCCTGAAACCCTGACAATAGGTTTTGCAAGAAGGGCCACTGCTTACAAAAGGGCGGACCTTTTATTCACCGACATAAAGAGGCTTGAAAAGATCGGAAACGGCAAGATCCAGATTATTTACGCCGGCAAGGCCCATCCGAAAGATACCGTCGGCAAACAGTTGATCGAAAAAATATTCGCCTACAAACAGGAGTTGAAGGGAAAGATCAAGATAGCCTTTATTCAAAATTACAATATGGAAGTTGCATTAAAGCTCGTCTCCGGCGTGGATATCTGGCTGAATACGCCGCTGCGCCCGCTCGAAGCCTCAGGAACAAGCGGGATGAAGGCCGCGCACAACGGAGTAATGAACTTCAGCGTGCTTGACGGCTGGTGGATCGAAGGGCATATAGAGGGTTTTACAGGATGGTCGATCGGCCCTGCCCCGACTGAGATAAGGCCCGACAACAATATGAATAAAATTGACGCCGAAGACCTCTATCACAAACTTGGCGATATAATAATTCCCCTTTACTATAATGACCGCAAGACCTGGATAAGGATGATGCAGAACGCCATCGGCAAGAACGCCTACTATTTCAACAGCCACAGAATGATGCGCCGGTACGTAACCGAAGCGTATATCAGGTAAAAAATATAGAAGCGGATTTTTTATGAATTACAAGAAACTCTTTTCTTTTATCTGCGGTTATCTGCGTTGATCTGTGGCGAAATACTAACTCACTCCGTTAATATACTGAGTATCTCCTGATATCTTTCAGAAGTCTTCTTCAATATATCTTCAGGCAGTTCCGGCCCCGGCGGGGTCTGGTCCCAGTCCAGCGTAAGCAAATAATCCCTGACGATCTGCTTGTCAAAACTGTCCTGGCTTCTGCCGGGTGCGTAGTCCTTTATACCCCAGAAGCGGGAGGAGTCAGGCGTGAGCAGTTCGTCTATGAGGATTACTTCGTTGTTGTAAATGCCGAACTCCATCTTCGTGTCGGCAATGATTATTCCTTTTTTCTCCGCGTAATCCCTCGCCCTCCCGTAAACCTTCAGTGTCAGGGTCTTTAATTTTGAAGCAGTATCACCGCCGATTATTTCTTTAACTTCGTCAAACGAGATATTTATATCATGCCCTGCGTCAGCCTTTGTGCTCGGGGTAAAAATGGGCTGCTCGATCTTTGAAGATTCGCTCATACCGGCAGGGAGTTTTATCCCGCAGACTGTGCCGTCCTTCTGATACGACTTCCAGCCGCTTCCTGAAAGATAGCCCCGGACTATGCACTCAACAGGCACGACCTTTGCCTTTTTTACAAGCAGGCTCCTGCCTTCAAGGATGTCCTTGTACTTCTGAAGGTCCTGGGGGAAGTCTTTCACATCAGTTGCGACAATGTGGTTTTTGACAATGTCCTCCATCATCTTAAACCAGAACACGGAGATTGCGGTGAGGACCTTCCCTTTGCCGGGAATGCCGTTTGGCAGCACAACGTCGAAGGCCGAGACCCTGTCCGTCACCACAAGCAGGAGGTGCTCTCCGAGGTCGTAAATGTCCCTCACCTTCCCGCGCCTGGGGACGCCGATGTCGGGCATCTCTGTTTTTAAAACGATGTCTTTCATAAGAATGAAAAATAATACACTATCAGGGGGATTTTTATCAAAGTAATTCCCATATGCTAAAATATTCCGTTAACAAAAAAATGGACCGCTGAAAGGACAGAAGACTAACGCAGATTTTTTAATAACTAATTGGTTCTCTATTATTTTCAATCTGTGCAATCTGCGAAATCTGCGGACAAACTTATTCTCTGTGTCCTCTGTGGTTAAATTGCATAGGAGGCAATCATGGACATAAAATCATTCGTTCTGAAAAAGGCAAAGGAAGCAAAAGAAGGCGCGCGGGCGATCGCGAAGATCTCGTCCGAGCGGAAGAACGCTGCCCTGATAAAAATGGCTGAAGCCCTGAAAAAGAAGACAAAGGAGCTTCAGAGGGAAAATAAAAAAGACCTTGTTGCCGCTCAGAAGAAAGGGCTGTCAAAGGCAATGATCGACAGGCTCACCCTGACCACTCAGAGAATAGACGATATGGCAAAGGGGTTGATCGAGATCGCCGCCCTGCCCGACCCTGTCGGCGAGATAATCAAAATGTGGAGGCGGCCTAACGGCATGGAGGTCGGCAGGATGCGCGTGCCTATCGGGACCATTGCAATAATCTATGAATCAAGGCCGAACGTGACAGCAGACGCAACAGGATTGTGTTTAAAAGCGGGAAACGCAGTGATACTTCGCGGAGGTTCAGAGGCGATAAATTCCAACCTGGCGATTGTGAATATTTTAAGGGGCGTTTTGAAATCCGGGGGCATTCACGAAGGAGTGGTGACCTTTATCAATATCCCCGACAGGGAAGCGGTGATGGAGATGCTGAAGCTCGAAGGGACCATCGACCTCGTCATTCCTCGCGGCGGTGAAGGGCTTATCAGGGCGGTCACGGAAAATTCGCGCATACCCGTGCTCAAGCATTATAAAGGCGTATGCCACGTGTTTGTTGACCGTGATGCCGATTTTAAAATGGCTGAGGACATTTGCTTTAACGCAAAGGTGCAGCGTCCCGGGACATGCAATGCCATGGAAACCATGCTCGTTGATGGAAAGATCGCAAGGAAATTTCTGCCGGCGGCGATCAAGAGATTCAAAGACGCCGGTGTCTTGCTTAAAGGCTGTCCTGCGACACTTAAAATTGATAAGTCTCTTGAGGCGGCCAAAGAGGAAGACTTCCACGCTGAATATCTCGACAAGATCTTAAACATTAAAATAGTCAAAGACGTGGACGACGCAATGGAGCACATTGCAAAATACAGCTCCGCGCATACGGATTCAATCGTCACAAAAGATTACGGCAAGGCCATGAGATTTCTCCGCGAGGTGGATTCCGCCTCAGTATTTGTGAATGCGTCAACGAGATTGAGCGACGGGTTCCAGTTCGGTCTCGGGGCAGAGATGGGCATCTCAACCGACAAGATACACGCCCGTGGCCCCATGGGACTTGAGGAGCTTACCTGCACAAAATTCATTGTCTTCGGCAGCGGACAGTTGAGGGTGTGATACTTGAGAAGTGCAAAAGAGCAGAAGTGCGGAAGTACAAAAGTAAAAAACAAGCACAACACTTAATGCCTTAGGATATCAAGGCGCAAAGATCACCAGCATGACGGATCTTAAAAAAATCCGTCATGCTTCATACGACTGTAATTAATGTGCGGGCTATTGCATATCTCTCTCCTGTGATCCAGTCAAGGAACTCCACCTGGGCAGGGTAAACTCCTGCTGCCGCGGGTCTTATGATAAGGTCCCAGCGCCGCGCCGAGGTGAGGCTGAAGGGTGTCCCTGAAGGTATGCTGAAGGGGAATGAGTACTTTCCTGAAGGCGGCACGCCAAGGGCGCGGCCGTCCATGGCGATCACGTCCGCATCGATACCAAGGGTGAAGCGCTGAACAGTATATCCCGCGTTGACGACACGAAGAAGAATGGTCTCACCAACTTGCGCGTTGATCGCCACACGGGGGTCGGTTATGGGAGTGGAATCATCTTTACGCACTGCGCCAGTAATCACGAATACAGTCGGCCTGAAATCGTGCAGGATGCCGTCACTGGTGAAGGTGTCTGCATTATTGGGGTCAGCCCCGCAGTGGGACATGAATGCGTTATGCTGCAGGTCATGCCATCTGGGATCTATCTCGTCCGCGGCCCAGAGCGCTTCCACATCGTACTGCATCACATGGTCAGGAGGGTTAAAGGCAGCGACAAAACCTGCGCCCTGCGGAGGGTCTACGATGAGCGGGCCGTACATTCCCAGTTCGACATGAAGTGTCGTATTCTTGTGGCAGTGGTAAAAGTAAGTCCCCGCATGTCTCGGCTGCCACTGATAAGTATAGGCGCCAAGTTCAAAGGAATCCTTTCCCACTCCGTCATTCATCGGCGTCGGCTCGATCCCGTGATGGTGAATTGTATGTCCGGCCTGGCCTCCGTCGACAACAGTGTGGACGATCTGGCCCTGGACCACGCGGATAAGCGGCGCGGGAAACTGCTCAGGCAGACGGTCCGAAGGCGCGTTGTCCGCGATCACCTGCATCTGGACTTTGTCAGTGCCGTCAGGCAGGGGTACCGGAAGATTGAGGTCAAGACCCACCATTAACTTCCTGTAAAATGTTACATCGGGCGTCAGCCTGTCAGGCGTGTCGGGGTTTTCTTTGGGAGGGCAGATGAATTTATTGAACTCCGCTGCTTCCATGGGATCATCGGTATTTATATGCTCACGACTGATTATTTTGATAGCCATCTTATGTTCTCCTCTCTACTGAAATAGCTCTCCGTCCACGTCTCCTGTAAATGTCAGATGCGTCACCAGCCCCAGCGGATAATTGCCTCCGGCAGCGGTTTGAGACATCTCCATATGGCAGTGCATAGGGTAATTGAGCGGCGACTGCGGGACGTCACCGAAGGAAAGCGTCAACTCTTCGGCGGCGTCAAGTCTCAAAAGCTGCCGGGGATTGTCGGGATGCACAGCGGGAATATCAGGCGGCCGCTGAAACGGGATGAGCAGGTCCACCCGGTCGAGCGGAGACACGGTGAACGTATCCAGTGATAATACATTGTCCTGCACCACATTGTTCACCGAAAGCACATAGAAATGATTGGCGTGCAGGTGCGGCGAATGAGTGGCCATGCCGGAATTCACAATGCGTATCAGCTCAGGCTGTCCCACAAGTCCTGACGGAGCGGTATCTTTGTCGTGGGATGAAAAAAAGCCGCTCCTTCCATTGATGGTAAAATAACGGGGCAGAAAATTATTACTGAAAGCTGCAGGGTCTATAGCCCGGCCTTCCTCCGCCATAGCGTTCCAGCTCGGGTCGATGCTGTGCAAGACCCATATCAATATACGTGCGGGGTCCCATGGTTGACCGGGAAACTCATCGGTAGTTCCAAGGTCTGCAAAGAGGCTTGCAACCTTTGCAGTCGGAGAAGTGTAAGGTGTCCCGGTACTCGTCTCCGGAATCACTTCCATCACCCCGTGCAGGCCCAATACCCTGTTCACCGGCGCATTCAGCGGATCAAAGTATAAGTAAGTCCCGGCTGCCGGTGCGACAAAGCTCACGACCTTTGTCTTGCCGGGCCGGATCACCCCGCTGTCCACCACGCCCGGAATAGCAAAGGCGTGGTCCTCGTTCAGCAAGTTGGTCAGGGTGAGGTATACCGTCTCTCCCTCTTCAGCTACCAATACCGGCCCTGGGAACCGGGGCCCGGTCAGCGGGTCTTCAAAAAGCCACATGTAGACAGGCTGGGTATCGACCATCCCGACGAGCGCTTCACTGAAATTCAGCGTGGCATCTAAGCCCCTGTAGCTCGATGACCTCGATGAACACCCTATCAGGGACTTCATTGAAAGAGCAGCAATCCCTACGGCGCTGCACTTGAGAAAATCACGGCGGTCCATCTAATCCTCCCCGGCCATTTAGAAGTTTAGGTCTCAGGTTACGCAGAACTTCCTCTAATGGCCGTTCTTAATAATTTCCCCTACATCTTACTTTTACATACTATTATTTTAACGTTACCATAAATTCATTACTTGTCAAGATTTGCTGCGCAATCCGTGCAGAAGTTCAGAAGTAAGCACAGTTCAACTTCATTTTTGTAGAAAGTTAAGAATTTGCTTGCCCAATGAGCGTAGAATGTTATATACTTTTCACTGACAAGGCTGTTTGAAAGAAGAAAGCTCTTAAACTCAGGTAATTTGTTACTGTTCATGTTGTCCCCTCAATTTGTAAGAATAGTCGGATTTTACGAACTTCGCAAAATCCGTGTAATACTATAAATTACGAACATTCGTTTTTCAAGTTTCATTTTATATTAAACAGATGAAATTCCAAGTGTGCGGTTATTTCAAATAACTTTAAGTAAGAAATAACCACAAACAGCTATTCATAATATTTATAAAGAACTTTTTGACGATAAAGAAGCTCATATTCTTATGGAAAGAACAGCGAGCTCTTTTTTCATTGATCTTAACAAGATTTTACTTGACTATACTCTACTGGAGTTTGCAAAGATTACCGATCCAGCTATAACTAAGGGGCAAGAGAATTTCACGATAGAGAATCTTATCGAAAGCATTGATTGGCCTCAAGGCGTCCAGCAGACCTTAAGCTCATTGAATGATAAAGCGAGGGCCTTTAGAAGTCATATTATAAAGGCAAGGCATAAATTGCTTGCTCACTATGATAAGGATATATTTCTAAATGATACAATTTTAGGAGAATTCCCAGCAGGAGAAGATGAGATATTCCTTAAGATTTTAGAAGAAATTTGTGACATCGTACATACCGCCTGTTTTGGCTCGATCTTTGGAAGTATATCTGTAGCGATGCATGGTGATGTGCAAGATTTAAAGAAAACTCTTGAAAGGGCATTGGCATTTGATAGGTTATTTTCAGAGAGCACTGGCAATGAAAAAGGAAAATTGCTTTCCTATCTGATATCAACAAAAAACAAGACAATATAGGAAGCCATAAAAAAATAAAATTGATAACAAGTCATTGGAGCGAACGAGTGCCACAGGACATTTTTTGAGGTAGCATTGTTATGAGGAGTGCAAATCGGTTTGGAGGCTTGTTGTTATCATTCAGTGGCACTCGTCGCTCAATTCTACTACTTCCCACGTTGTCAAGTATTTTTTTATAAAACATAAAAATATTTTCATTGTTCTTTGTAAGAAACATTATTTTTAAAGCCATACTCTGCCTGTTTTGAGACGCAGGAATCCTGTTGATTCAGGGATGAGGGCTTA
>JACRMS010000029.1 GCA_016214845.1 Nitrospirota bacterium
GCCATACGGTTTCGGCTCAGCGCCTAATGTAAAGATGCATTCATCAACCGTAGTAGGCGCAAAATACGGCAGCTGGGACACAAGCTGCACAACCTGCCACAACCCTCACCAGCAGGAACAGAATCTTGCATACAAAACTACTTACGGCAAATACATAAAAGAATATATCTGTCTCGATAATCCTGTCACAGGCCTGAACATACAGGAGTTCGTGAAGTTCACGGCAGCTACAGGGACAGGCTCATTTGCGGACGGCGCCCCGCATAACGAGAACGTTTGCGAAATGTGCCATACACAGACCAACCATCACCGCAGAGACGGCTCAGCCCCCGGTGATTTGACCGGAGGGAATTATACGGGCCATAACGATAACTCGGATTGCACAAGCTGCCATCCGCATAATGAAGGATTCAAACCGGCAGGCGGGACGCCGCCGCCGCCCCATGACACGATCAACAATTGCAGCTATTGTCACGTTGACGGCCAGCCATATACAACAACCATACCCGACAGCAAGTGCGAACAGTGTCATACGGCAACAGGCGCTTTGAAGGCGAGTTATCCAACAGCGCCGGATGTGAAGACACACAGTTCAGCAAACGGCTCCGGCAAATATATATATAACAATACCTGCGTAGGCTGCCACGACCCGATGCATGCGCAAACAAACTTGAAGGCGGTGCGTTCAACACTCGCAGGCAGTGCGATACCGGGCAGCAATATAGTATTCACATCATTGACAGGCGCAGGTTCATTTGCAAATGGCACGCCTTATAACCAGAATGTGTGTGAAACATGTCATACAATGACAAATCATCATCAGTCTGACGGCACAGCTCCCGGCGGACAGTCGCATAATGATGGAACAAATTGCACGGGCTGTCACCCGCACGGTGAAGGGTTTAAACCGTCCGGAGGCGGGGCCTGCGGGAGCTGCCACGGTGTGCCGCCTGCAACGGGCACGCATCTGAAACACTTCGGCGGCACTATCGAGCAAGCTTCATACGGGAGCACAGCTATAACGCAGGATGCCGCTTCGCAGGGCACGGTGTACATAATGAACTGCGGCAATTGTCACCCGATTGATGCGTCAAAGCATATGAACAGTGTACCGAACAGCGGAGGCGGCAGTGCTGAGATCGAACTGTACAATCCGAATGCGCCTGCCGGTTCGCTTAAGGCGTTAAATCCACCAAATGCCGCTTATACACCGGGGACTTCTACTTATGCCGATGGTAACGGGATGCTATACACAATGGGCACGTGCAGCAATGTCTACTGTCACAGCTATACAAAAGTAACAACCTCCGGCGTGGTGCCGTTTCCAACGGTGCCGCCTTATCTCCCGCCGCTGGTTTACGATCCTCCGTGGGAGAGCCTCGTTGTAAAAACGACGGAATACAAGACACCCGCATGGGGCGTTGACTCGCTCGGCTGTAACGGCTGCCATGGCAATCCTCCAATGACAGCGTATCCCACGGTCTCGGCAGGGGCCGGCAACAGCCACGGATGGACTGATGATTTCGGATTTATAAGTCTCCACGTCTGGAATATGGGGTTTGCTCCTCTTCAGTGCAGCACGTGTCATAGCGATACGGTAAAAGCTGACGCCGCGTGGAGCAGGACTGAATACAGCATCGTATTCGGCAATGTCCCGATCTACAATACAGCAAAACATGTAAACGGCAAAAAAGATGTTGCATTTACCCTTACCAAAGGGTTCTATTCGGGCAATGTGAAACTGACAGGAGCCACCTTTGATCCGGTCACTAAAAACTGTTCTAACGTCATCTGCCACGGGCCGCAGACCCCGGTCAAGTGGGGAACTCCCTACAGGTCCTGGAATGGTTACGAGTGTGATGTCTGTCATCAGGGGTTTTAGATAACACTGAACTCCCGGAAAGAAAAGATAGCGGATAAAACGAAACAGGCAAGAGCTTGAAGTTGGCCGATTATTTGATATTCTATAATACAGATTAGCCACATATGTCTTTGGCCTATCGATTATCTTCTTTCAGAAGAATTTTGTCGCATATGTCTTTGACTTATACAGGGGATTGACAAAAAAATAAAACTATTATAGTATGTCTTTAACAAATCTTCATCGTGTAATTCCCGTTTGTATTGAAAGGTTTAAAACCTCCAAGAGTATGTTTTCAAAAAAATAAGGAGCGCATCCTATAATTTATATATTTTAGAAATTGATGCTGACAGGCAATTCCATTTTGCCTCAATAAGAGCACTATTTATACCCTAAACAATTTAATCCCACAAAAAAAGGAAGTTTAACCCCATGGCAGAGAAGAACAAAAATCAAGGAGTAGTTGGCATGAATATTACAGACCTCAAGGAAAAGACCATAGATGAATTAACCAAGATGGCGAAAGGTTTAAGCGTTGAAGGGGCGAGGGGCCTCAGGAAGCAGGACCTCATCTTTGCGATACTACAGGCGCAGACGGAAAAGACAGGGTTGATCTTTGGAGAAGGCGTGCTGGAGATCCTGCCTGACGGCTTCGGTTTTCTACGTTCGCCCAATTACAGCTATCTGCCGGGCCCCGACGATATATACGTTTCCCCTTCGCAGATCAGAAGATTCAACCTGCGCACCGGGGACCTTGTAACCGGGCAGATTAGGCCGCCGAAAGAGAGTGAACGATATTTCGCCCTCCTTAAAGTCGAGGCCATCAACCATGAGTCTCCCGATGAAAACATTGAAAGGGCTTTATTTGATAATCTCACACCATATTACCCGACAGAGGCCCTAAATCTCGAATACGCCAAGGACGACTATTCAACAAGGGTCATGTCACTTGTTACGCCGATAGGAATGGGACAGAGAGGCATGATCGTCGCAGCGCCGAGGACCGGTAAGACCATGCTGCTTCAGTCCATAGCAAAGTCGATAAAAAAGAACCACCCTGATGTACATCTTATAATTCTCCTTATCGATGAAAGGCCGGAGGAAGTTACCGACTGGAAGAGACAGGTCAACGCGGAAATAATCAGCTCGACCTTTGACGAGCCGCCTCAGAGGCACATACAGGTTGCAGAGATGGTCATTGAAAGGTCAAAGAGGCTTGTTGAATCAAAGAGAAATGTCGTGATCCTCCTTGATTCGATAACCAGGCTCGCGAGGGCCTACAACGCCGTGATCCCTGCCAGCGGAAAGGTCCTGTCAGGCGGCCTTGATTCCAACGCGCTTCAGAAACCGAAGAGGTTCTTCGGTACCGCCAGGAACATCGAAGACGGCGGCAGCCTGACAATCCTTGCAACCGCCCTTATTGACACAGGCAGCAGGATGGACGACGTTATCTTTGAAGAGTTCAAAGGCACAGGCAACATGGAACTGCATCTCGACAGAAAGCTTGTTGACAAGAGGATCTTCCCGAGCATAAATATCAATGCCTCCGGCACAAGGAAAGAAGAGCTGCTTGTTGAGAAGAACGTGCTTCAGAGGATGTGGATATTACGCAAAGTGCTGCATTCGCTCAGCACGGTGGAAAGCATGGAGTTCCTGCTTGACAAGATGACCGGGACAAAGAGCAACAAAGACTTCCTTGATATGATGAACAAGTAGTGGTTTTTGAGAGGCAAAGATGCCTGTCAGGGACAGACTTTACATCAACTCCCTGAAATCATGGATGGTGAGAAATTTTTCCGTCTTCTTTGGTTCGGCCTTTGAGCTTGCCCTCGCCTTAAACAGCAAATGCCTGATGCCGAATTCCTTCGCAGTTTTTAAAACATCTTCCGTATCGTCAATAAAGAGGGAATGCTTCTTGTCGAATTTCAGTTTCCTCTCAGCCTTTTGCCAGAATTCAATGAACTCTTTGGGGTGGCCTACATCAAAAGAACACAGCACATCGTCAAAATACTTCCCGATCTGCGTCTTGTTGAATTTTATCTTCACGGTCTTGAAGTGGGCATTTGTCAGAAGGAATATCTTCTTCCTGTGCTTCCTCATCATCTTTAAAAAATCTATGACATGAGGATGGACCTCGATGAGGTGGCGTATCTGTTCTTTAAGCGCGGGGATGTCGAGGTGGAGCTCCTTTGACCAGAAATCTATATCGCACCAGTTCAAAGTCTTTTCATGTGATTTGTAGGTCGTGAATAAATGTTCCTTTGCAGCGCCGAATGTCATGTTGTGCTTCTCGGCATATTTTTCAGGCACGAGGTGCCCCCAGAAATAATCGTCAAAATAGAGATCGAGCAAGGTGCCGTCCATGTCAAGAAGGATGTATTTTATTTCATCTAACGGTATCTGTTTGAGCATTGTATTCCCTTTACAGGATTGGTTATGATGGAAATTATTGTAACATTTCCAGGAAAGGAACCACAGAGGCACAGGGAAGAGACTTAAAAGAGGAGGTTAAACTAAACATTATGAAAAAACTCCTTGTGACAGGCGCCAGCGGTTTCCTCGGATGGAATATCTGCAATGCGGCGAAAAAAGACCGGGAAGTATACGGCACGGCCTTTTCTCATCCAATAGAAATTGACGGCGCGAACATTATCAGAGTTGATCTGACGGATTTTAACGAACTCAAGAAACTGTTTCACGAGGTCCGTCCTGACGCGGTTATACATACGGCAGCGGCGTCCGATCCCAATTATTGCCAGATGAATAAAGATAAATCGCGCAAGATCAACGTTGATGCATCCGTCAGCATTGCCGGTTTGTGTTCGGACCACAAAATCCCCTGCGCCTTCACTTCAACCGACCTGGTGTTTGACGGATTGAACGCCCCTTATCGTGAAGGAGACCCGGTTTGTCCCGTAAATATTTATGGAGAGCAGAAAGTGTCGGCGGAGCAAGAGATGCTGAAGAGATATCCTGATACCGCTGTGTGCCGGATGGTTTTGATGTTCGGGTTGCCAAGTCCCGTGTCTGAAAGCTTCATTCAACCCATGATAACGGCAATGAAGGAAGGAAGAGAATTGAGGTTATTTACTGACGAATTCAGAAACCCTCTCAGCGCTGAAGCTGCCGTCCAAGGGATCTTCATCGCTCTTGAGAAAGTAAAAGGCATAATACACCTTGGCGGCGTTGAACGCGTTTCACGGTATGAATTCGGATTGCTGTTACGGGATGTTTTGGGACTGCATGAAGCAAAGTTGATACAGCTCCGCCAGAGGGACATTGTAATGGCGGCCCCAAGGGCAGCGGATGTGACGCTTGACAGTTCAAAGGCTTACGCGCTGGGTTTCAGCCCCTTGCCTCTAAATGATGAGCTTCAGAAAATACGTGATATGCTTTAGTTGATAACATTTCCGCTTGACATGAAAGAAATGTTTTCATATTATTTGTATATGTTTTAGAGACGCCGTTAACGGCGTCTCTACATTTTATTGAATTATCGTCATCAAATACTGATGTGAAAATTTAAAGGAGGTGAAATAGGTGAACAGTCAACTTATCAGATGTGTCTCATGGTATCTTGTTTTTGCGATGTTTTTGATAGGCATCGCGCCCAAGGTCGAAGCAGGCATTTCCCCCTCTGAGGCCCTCGCGGTCCCCGGATTCGACAGGGTCGCGGACCTTCAGAAGGTCCAGAAGTTCATAGAGATGAAGATGGTGAAAGAGCGTCTTGGAAAACTGGGGTTCTCACAAGATGAGGTCCAGTCGAAACTCAGCCAGTTGAGCGATGAGCAGCTTCACCAGTTTTCTCAGAAGCTCGATGATTTTAAAGTTGCCGGAGATGATGCCCTGGGTGTCATAATCGCGCTTCTCGTGATCGCGATCCTCATTGTTATCCTGCTTAAAATCACAGGGCACCGGGTTGTTGTCACGTAATGACGACTATTATTATATCCTTGCTGAAAGCATGGATAAAGTCTCTCATAAGTCAGCCGCACAAAAAGGATGCCTTCTTTAGAAGGCATCCTTTTGTTTTGTTCCTTGTCCTGTCCCTGCTCCTTTCATGCGCTGCCGGGCGCGATATCAGGCAATCCGCCGATGACCGCGTTATAAGCAATGTCCCGTTCTATCCGCAGGAAGACTACCAGTGCGGTCCTTCATCGCTCGCCGCGATATTGAATTACCGGGGGCTCAATGTTACGCCCCATGAGATCGCAGAGGAGGTGTACAGTAAATCCGCACGGGGGACACTGAATATGGACATGATCTTATACGCGGAGAGAAAGGGATTTAAAGCCGATCAGTATGAAGGCAGCATTGAGGATATCAAGAAAAATATTGACGCGGGCAATCCCCTGATAGTCATGGTTGATTACGGTATCTGGGTTTACCAGAAGAACCATTTCATGGTGGTCACGGGGTATAATGAAAACGGTATAACAGCCAACTCCGGTAAAGAAAGGCGTAAATTTATACCTCTGAATAATTTTCTGAGGTCATGGGAGAGGACAAAATTCTGGACCCTCCTGATAACCCCGAAATGATGAATAAACGGTTGGATAGAAAATATGGCCTGCTATCATTCTTTTTGATTTCTTTCTGCATTGCGCTGATCTTCTCCGCCTGCAGGCTTCCAAGGATAATTGTTCTGGACGACCCGCTCACCCCGGAGGAACATTTAAACCTTGGAGTAGCTTATGAGAAAAACAACGAGCTTGACCCTGCTATAAAAGAGTACAAGCTGGCCGCTGAAAAACTGCCTCTTGCGTATCTCTATCTCGGCAATACCTATTTTCAGAAAAACGAATTGGACGAGGCTGAAAAATACTTTAAAATGGCTGTAGAAAAATTACCCGGCAACGCAGACGCGCGCAACAACCTTGCGTGGCTCTATTACACAAAAAAGACAAACCTCGCCGAAGCCGAAAGCCTCGCCCTGAAAGCTATCGAATTAAATCCCGCAAAAGAATCTATCTTCAGGGACACCCTCGAAAAGATAAGAGCGCTGAATCCGCGATAGCGGATGAGCCTTTTCCCTTCTGCTCTGTGGTACTATTGCACTGTTGTACTTCTGCAATGTGGCGCTTTTGCACTTTTAATTCTTAATTGACATACACGTAATATATTCTTGCCGTTTCTCCGGGGTATTTGAGTAAAATTAAGCGGTAGATTTTTCAAGGGACTAATTCTTAGTGCTATTCCAATATGAATAAAAAAGACCTCACAGAGCGCGATATCTGCACAAAGTTTATTACTCCCAATATCGAGAAGACTGGCTGGGATGTACAGTCTCAGATTCGGGAAGAGGTGTATTTCACCAAGGGCCGGATCATTGTCCGTGGGAAACTTGTTACCCGTGGCAAAGCAAAGCGCGCTGATTATATTCTCTACTATAAACCCAATATCCCCATTGCGTTGATAGAGGCAAAAGTGACATCTGCTGTCAATAGTGCAACAATCGGAGTTCCCATTCTTCTCGGATTTGATTGCGGTTGTATCCATGATGGATACTTGGCTTTTCCGTATTTCCCTGAATCGGAACTTTTAAAAGGATTCTTTTTTATCTTATGTTTAAGCAAAGTCAATATGTCCCCTTAAGAGCAAGGGGAAAATGGCCCCTTGGGCGAGAAGCGGGTTTAGAGGAAATATAAACTTGCAAGGCGTGTTTGCCTTTTGAATTAGCTTTATGAGCTTTCATTTTCCAA